>JAEDFL010000049.1 GCA_016292785.1 Clostridiaceae bacterium
GTCGTGATATCCAGTCCTGTCGCATCGGCAACGAGCTTGCCCGTTGTGCCTGTTGCAAACAGTCTGTGACGGCTGAGGATTCCGCAATATGCGATGCAGGACTGAGTTATAAGCTCTTTCTTTGCATCATGGGCAATATCCATATAGTACATCTGTTTTATTTATGATGAATTGCACTTTTATTTATAAAGTGAAAAATCCATTGCGTCATATTTTATTTTTAAATCGGAATCTTCACTTGAGTAGTAATTTTTAAGGTTTACTTCCATACTATCGGTTAACTGATGCATTTCCTCTGAAGAGAAGGGACTGAAAGTTTTTTCTTCCTCGACAAAGAGACATTCACCGAAAACTCCGGAATATAATTGAAATAAGCAGGAAACGGTACAAACCACACAAACACCGGCCTTAAGCAGAGATTCGGTGTGTTTGAGTTTAAATATCTTTTTCTTTGAAAATTCAGATGCAAAATAAACCGTAGAGTAAGTAAGAAAAATTGCAAACATTATGATTGCGGGAAAACAGGCTCTGAAAATAACCGTTTTGAGGATAACCATCATAAATTGAGAACCGATACCGAGTATTAGCGATGCAACGGGAATTGATTCGCCGTTCTTCAGATATATCATCACTCCTGAGTAAGCGGTGAGCAAAACAAATAAAGCAAAGTAGATTAACCAAAGAGACATAATTGTGAAGTTAAATGTCTTTGAAAATGTTACATCTTTTCCGAAAACCATTCCGGACAATGTCAAATAAACCCTTAAAACTGAATTCATTAAAAAAAGAGTAAAAAACAAAGGTGTTATGAACTTTGCGATTATTCCCGAAAATTTGTTTGCCTTTCTGAAATGAATGGTCCAAAAACATAAAGTTAAAGCCAAAAGAGAGATCATAACATATATACTTACGTTGTCTAACCAATTCTTTCTTGCCATTGTAAGAAGTATGGTTGCGAAACTTTTTTCATTGGTTGTACTCTGAGTAGTAATGCGCGTAAAGGTTCCCGGAGAAAATACAATTGTTAAGTAACCGGCCACAGAAAAAAGAAAACAAACTAAAAAGTTTTTGTTAATTTTTCTTGTTTTAATAAGTTCATCCAAAATGAGTAGAACAAACCAGCCGATAAACATCATTCCGGATTGCTCCATTGTCGCTCCACCCAAAAAGGCGAGAGGGATAAGCCATTTAGAATTATGGTTTTTCGTGGAAATGAGCATTATAACAATCAGAAAAATCAAAGGGAAAAGATAGTTAAACGAACCTGTCAGCCAATAGACTGATTGGTTATACATGTTCGTTCTGATTGTCATGAGAATGAATGAAGCAACGCAAACGCCGAACTTGTAGCGGTTGCCGTTTCTGAAAACAAGTTTAGAAATGAGAAAACATAGTGAAGTGAAACCTAAGCCGCAAAGAATCCTCCATAAGGTAACTGTAAATTTATTTCTCAAAAACAGAATTATAAACGCATGTACAAGCGTCCTGCCGTTGCAATTCATAATGTGCCACTTTAAAAATTGTAGTATTACCGCCCATGAAGAAACAGCAGGCTTCATGTAGAAATAATCGTCCCCGAAAAGGTCGGCACTGAAAGATATACAGAGAGAAACTGCTAAAGTAAAAAAGGCAATAATAAAATGATAATTATTTGTCAAAAATCGGGTAATTTTTTTCATATAAGCAACTCTTCTCGATCAAAATTAGAATTTTATTGTTATTAGTCGTATGGGTATTTATAAACAGTTTTGCGGACGTGAGTTTATTCTGAATCGCTTGCACTTATTTCCTTATATAAAATCCTTTGCAATACCGAGCATTGTGCTTTCGATAAATTGATTTTTGTGGCTTTGTGAGGGAAGCACATCCTGCGTTCCCTTGATAGCCTTGGTAATAAGCGCCATAGAAAAACTCCTTACTGAGTTATATATTATTTGGAAATTTCTTTCCGATAATCCGTAATTAAAATATGGAAAGCCATATATTCGGGCAGGAGAGCCTGCACCGTAATTATGGTAACCGCAAATCCCTTTGCAACGCCGGAGGACAGAAAATACACCAGCGTGAAAACAACCGATGCAATTCCCAAAGCAAGCGAAATCCACGCAAGGATAAACGGTTTTTTTAATATGCCTGCCGCCCTGAGCAAAAGGATCACATCAACAAGAACGAGAGCCGCTATAATATAAATGTAATAAGCGTTTGAAAGTCCGCCGTAATTTACGCTGACCTTAGCGAACACGACAACGGCAAGCCAGTTGCCGATAAAAGGCAGGGATACAACAGCGCCGAGAATTTCCGAAGACCTTTGAGAAAGTCCGTGATAATTTCCGAAGATGAACGGAACGCAGATCAGAAAAACGATCACGGCGATAATCATTGCAATCTCCGAATAGTAAGCGCAGGTAAAGAAAAGACTGAAAAAAGTAAGAATAACGAATAATGCGCCGACTCCGAAAAATCCGGCTGTGAGAGCAAGCTCCGCACGGTCACGCTTTTTCTTGTGCTTGATCGGCTTTCCGCAGTGCGGACACTTGAAAAAGTTGGGATTGATTTCTTTCTTGCAGTTTTTACAGCGCATTTGCAGCCTCCCACGCCTGAATTTATAATTCTGTACGCAACAATTCCGTCCGCTTATGCAGACGAAATTGTATGATTATCTGATCAGAATTTAGGATTAACGATATCTCTCCAATCAAGGTCGCCTCGGTCGAGAGAATGGATAAGAGCCTCTGCCGTTGCAATATTGGTTGCGGCAGGAACATTGTGAACGTCGCAAAGTCTGAGCAGATTTGAAACGTTCGGCTCGTGCTCCTTGGGATCAAGAGGATCGCTGAAAATGAGGAGCATATCTATCTCGTTGCAGGCAATGAGAGCGCCTATCTGCTGATCTCCGCCCTGAGAGCCGCGGAGAAAAGTCGTGATATCCAGTCCTGTCGCATCGGCAACGAGCTTGCCCGTTGTGCCTGTTGCAAACAGTCTGTGACGGCTGAGGATTCCGCAATATGCGATGCAGAACTGAGTCATAAGTTCTTTCTTTGCGTCATGGGCAATAATAGCAATATTCATATAGTACCTCCGTTTTTAAAATTGATCCTTTTGGGGATCGGTACGATCAAAAAATACTAATTATTCGGGGTTGTTTTCTGTTTCCGGCGATTCGGTGTTTTCGGTTTCTCCCGTCTCTGTAGCTTCTTCGTCTTCCTCTCTCTCAACGGGAGTGAGAGTGACGATCTTCTCGCCCTCGGAAACTCTCATTACTCGCACACCCTTTGACGGACGGGCAAACTTGCTGATTCCGTCTGCCGGAATACGGATGATAATTCCGTCGGAAGAGATGAGAATGATATCATTGTCATCACTGACAGATGTAACTGCGGCAACATCGCCGTTCTTTTCTGTATGATAGTTGATGAGACCCTTACCGCCTCTGGACTGAACACGGTAGTTGTCAAAGTCGCTTATTCTGCCGAAGCCCGTTTCGCTGACTGTGAGAATGGATTTGCCCTCCTCAACGGTTGCAACGCCGATAACCTCGTCGCCCTCGGCAAGCTCAATCGCCTTAACGCCTCGTGCGGTTCTGCCGATCGGTCTTGCGTCATTCTCGTTGAAGCGGATCGACATACCTTTCTTAGTCGCAACAATGATATCGTCATTGCCCTTGGTCATCTTTACCCAGGCAAGCTCGTCACCCTCATCAAGAGTGATGGCAATAACGCCCGTGCGGCGGATAGAAGCATATTCGTCAACCGAGGAACGCTTGATAATACCGTTGCGTGTGAACATACAAAGGTATTTATACTCGTCGCCCCTGCCGCAGTTCATCGAGGAGATAGTCTCTCCGCTTTCAAGCGGCAGAAGATTGACAATGTTCATACCCTTGCTGGTGCGTGATCCCTCGGGAATTTCGTAGCCTTTAAGGCTGAACGTTCTGCCCTTTGAGGTGAAGAAAGCAATGTGGTCGTGAGTTGAGGCGGTGAACATCGTTTTGACGATATCGTCCTCACGTCTTGTAAGTCCCTTGATACCCTTGCCGCCTCTGCGCTGAGTCTGGTACTCCGACATGGGAATACGCTTGATGTAGCCGAAGTCGGTCAGAGTGAATACGCAGGTTTCCTCGGGAATGAGATCCTCGATATCGACCTCACCCGAAACGTTCATAATCTCGGTGCGGCGGTCGTCGCCGTACTTGTCGGAGATCTCCAAAGCCTCTGCCTTGACAAGAGCAAGCAGCTTGTGCTCGTCACCGAGAAGCTCAAGGAACTCTGCAATCTTCGCTTTAAGCTCGGCAAGCTCGTCCTCGATCTTAATTCTTTCAAGACCGGTCAACTGACCGAGACGCATCTGAACGATTGCCTGAGCCTGAACATCGTCAAGTCCGAAACGTTCCATAAGAGCTTCTTTACCTTCATTGACGCTCTTTGAATTACGGAGAATGTTAATAACCTCGTCAATAAAATCAAGAGCGGTGAGAAGTCCTTCAAGTATATGCGCTCTGTCCTGAGCTTTCTTGAGGTCGTACTGAGTTCTTCTCGTAACAACCTCCTGCTGGAAATCAATGTAATGCTGAAGAATATCCTTGAGCGTGAGGATTTTCGGCTCGCCGTTGACAATGGCAAGCAGGATCACGCCGAAGGTTGTCTGGAGCTGAGTGTAGGAATAAAGCTGATTGAGAACGACCTGCGGATTTGCATCACGCTTGAGGTCGATAGAGATGTGCATACCTGCCTTGGAGGAATAGTCGTTGATATCGGAGATACCCTCGATCTTCTTGTCCTTGACAAGGTCTGCGATGCTTTCGATAAGTCTTGCTTTGTTTACGTTGTACGGAATTTCCGTAACCTTGATCTCAAATCGGCCGTTCTTCTTCTCAATGATCTCGGCACGGGCACGGACAACAATCTTGCCTCGTCCCGTTGCGTAAGCCGCTCTCATACCCGAACGTCCCATAATAATACCGTAGGTCGGGAAGTCGGGACCCTTGATATGCTCCATAAGCTCGTCAAGAGAAGCGTCGGGATTGTCGATCAGACAGCACATTCCGTCGATTACCTCACGCAGATTGTGCGGAGGAATGTTGGTTGCCATACCGACGGCGATACCCATTGAACCGTTCACGAGAATATTCGGAAAACGGGAGGGGAGGACTGTCGGCTCTTTGAGTCTGTCGTCATAGTTGGTTGTAAAATCTATTGTGTCCTTGTCGATATCGGTCAGCATTTTGAGAGCCATTTTGCTCATTCTGGACTCGGTGTATCGGTAAGCCGCCGGCGGATCGCCGTCGATCGAACCGAAGTTTCCGTGACCGTCAACAAGGGTGTATCTCATCGAGAAATTCTGTGCAAGTCTTACCATTGCGTCATAAACAGAGGCGTCGCCGTGAGGATGGTAACGTCCGAGAACGGAACCGACGGTGTCGGCGCACTTACGGTAAGCCTTGTCGGGAGTCAGGTTATTTTCATACATTGTATAAAGGATACGGCGGTGAACGGGCTTGAGTCCGTCACGCACGTCGGGCAATGCACGGGAAACGATAACCGACATTGAGTAGTCAAGGAAAGCTTTCCTGACCTCTTTATTGATATCTACATTATATATTGTGGTATTCTCCAGATTTTCCTTGAAGTTTTCGTCCGGATGATAACCTTCTTGCTTAGCCATTTCGTTTCCCTCCCTTATACATCAAGATTTTGAACGTACTTGGCGTTCTTTTCTATAAAGTCACGGCGAGGCTCAACCTTGTCGCCCATGAGGATAGAGAAGGTTTCGTCCGCCTCCATAGCGTCCTCAAGAGTTACACGGAGCATAATCCTCGTCTTGGGATCCATTGTTGTTTCCCAAAGCTGAATGGGATCCATCTCACCGAGACCTTTGTATCGCTGAATGTCACAGCTTCCGCCCATCTCCTCAATGAGCCTGTCACGTTCCTCGTCGGAGAAAGCGTAGGAGTGCTTTTTGCCCTTGCTGACCTTGAAAAGGGGAGGCTGGGCAAGATAAACGTGTCCTGTTTCAAGCAGGGGACGCATATATCTGAAGAAGAATGTCAGCAGAAGCGTTCTGATATGAGCGCCGTCAACATCGGCATCTGCCATGATAACGACCTTGTCATATCTGAGCTTGTCAATATCGAAATCCTCGCCTATTCCCGTTCCGAGAGCGGTCACGATGGGGATAAGCTTTTCGTTTGAGATAACCTTGTCCAGACGTGATTTTTCAACGTTGAGCATCTTTCCCCAAAGAGGAAGAATTGCCTGGAACTGTCTGTCACGTCCCTCTTTTGCCGAGCCGCCTGCCGAATCTCCCTCGACGATGTAAAGCTCTGTGCTGTCCGCACTCTTTTCGGTGCAGTCTGCGAGCTTGCCGGGAAGAGAGTTGCTTTCAAGCGCACCCTTGCGGCGTGCGAGGTCACGAGCCTTTCTTGCGGCTTCTCTTGCCCTTGAAGCGTCGAGAGCCTTGGAGAAAATCGCCTTTGCGACCGACGGATTTTCCTCGAAATAGGTCATAAGCTTTTCGTATACAAGCGAGGAAACGATACCTGTCATTTCTGTGTTGCCGAGCTTGCCCTTGGTCTGTCCCTCGAACTGTGCCTCGGTCAGCTTGACGCTGATAACTGCGGAGAGTCCCTCACGAACGTCCTCGCCGGAAAGCTTCTTGTCGCTGTCCTTGAGTATTCCGTATTTCTTGCCGTAGTCGTTGAATACACGGGTGAGAGCGGTTTTGAAGCCTGTCTCGTGAGTACCGCCGTCAATCGTGTGAACGTTATTTGCAAACGAGAGTATGATCTCGTTGTAGCTGTCGTTGTAAGCCATTGCAACCTCGGCGGACTTGTCGCCGACTGTTGTTGAAATGTGGATCGGCGGAGTGTGCAGGGGAGTAAGGGCACGGCTTTTGTTGATATATTCAACAAAGCTGGAAAGACCGCCCTCGTAGCAATAGACCTTCTGAACAACATTTTCGGGATCTCTTGAATCCGTAAGAGTGATTGAAAGACCTGCGTTAAGGAAAGCGGACTCACGGAGTCTTCTCTCAAGCACATCGAAGTCGTATTCGGTTGTTTCCGTGAAAATCTCGGGATCGGGCTTAAAGCGTATGAGAGTACCCGTAGCCTCGGTATCACCGATGATCTTCATATCGCACACAGCGTTGCCGCGTGAAAATTTCTGATAGTGAACGTGACCGTCACGGGAGACCTCCGCTTCCATCCATTCGGAAAGGGCGTTGACAACCGAGGAGCCTACGCCGTGAAGACCGCCCGAAACCTTGTATCCGCTGCCGCCGAATTTTCCGCCGGCGTGCAGAACGGTGAGAACAACTGTCAGGGTGGGAATACCCATCTTGTCATGAATTGCAACGGGGATTCCTCGTCCGTTATCACGGACGGAGATGATATTGTCCGGATGTATTTCAACCTCGATATGAGTACAGAAGCCGGCAAGAGCCTCGTCAATGGAGTTATCGACGATCTCATAAACCAGGTGGTGAAGTCCTCTCGGACCTGTCGAGCCGATATACATACCGGGCCTTTTGCGAACGGCCTCAAGGCCTTCAAGAACCTGTATCTGGTCTGCGCCGTATTCCTCGGTTACGACCGTGTCCATAGCTTTTTCAAGCAGCTCTTCACCGCTGACGTCTGCTACGGCAATGATAGGTTCGTTCTTTTCTTCGTTTGCCACGGTTAATTACCTCCGTTCAGTGAGTTCAAAAAGGCGGGCGTTTTCTTTTGCTTTTTGGGCTTGTAAAGGGGAGGATGCTCAAGCTTTGCTCTGACAGATTTCTTTCTGAGGAGCTTGTTCGTTTCGATAACGGAAAGCGTCATATCGCCCATATAATCGACGCAGTTTGCCAAAAGGTTTTCGTCATCGTAGAGCGAGCCGAGAATTGTGACTACGATAACGCTTTGCGTCTGGTTTGTGCCGTCGTTGTATATCTCGTTAAGCATATTGAAAAGCTTTTTCATCTGGGTGGGGTTGTTCTTCTGTACGGTTTCACGCACCTTTGCGTTGCCGTAGTTGAGGAAGAAATCATCGGCAAGAAATTCGCCGTACTTTGTTACGTTCGTCCTGTATATCTCCTTTAGCTCGGGGAAGATAGTAACAAATCTGCTGCCGAGAGTGTTGAGGTCGTAGTATGCCGCACCGCTCTTTGCCTCCGATTTGGAAACAGGCTGGGGCAGCTTCTTTGAGCCTTTGTTCTTGGTTCCGTAAATTTCAATAATACCGTCGCTGAAATCGTTGACGATGTATTTTATATCCCTGCTGTCCGCTGTTTCGGGATTGAAAAGCGTCATTGTGATCTTTTTATAATCGTCGTCAACCGCCTGCGCCGCCTGTGACTGAGCGCAGAGCAGAGAGATCTTTCCCTCAAGAAATTCAATTTTTGCAGAGCCTTTCTGACCTGTATAGGTAAGCACGGTACTGCCGTTCTTTACGGCAACGGGAACAGCACCCTTTTCGGTGCCGTTCGGAACGACCACGCTGAAGCCGTGATCGCTCATTGTGCTTTCCACACCTTTCATTATCAAACCGAAAGCTTCGTTAAGTTCCATGTCTTTTTCTCCTTGGTTTAAACATAATTATATTACTGTACATAATCAAATAGCATTATATCATATAAATAGCTTTTTGTCACTATTTTTTTGCAAATTTGTGAGCGAAAATATCTGCTGTTTCAGGCTTAATTTTGCTTGACTTGATTTGACGATTATGATAACATTATCTAATGTGTATAGGTATGAATATATTTATTAGGATGTGACTTTATGAAAAATGCACTTATTCTTTTCGGCGGCGTATCGAGCGAGCACGATGTATCTGTCGTTTCCGCCCGTTCCGTAATCGAAAATACACCAAAAGATAAATATAACCTTATCCTTGTCGGCATCACCAAGGACGGTCGCTGGCTCAAATACGACGGCTATCCCTCAAGGCTCCCGGAGGATAAATGGCTTGAGGATACCGATAATCTAACAAAGGCGATTGTTTCTCCCGACCGCTGTGACCACGGAATACTTGTATTCGGCAAGGACGGAGTAGAAAAAATACGCATCGACGTTGCTTTTCCCGTGCTTCACGGCAAAAACGGAGAGGACGGCACGATACAAGGCTTTCTTCAGGTGGCGGGAATACCGTTCGTCGGCTGTGATATGATTTCTTCCGCCTGCTGTATGGATAAGGTTATGACCAACACTCTTGCCGATGCGGCAGGTATTCCGCAGGCAAAGTGGCTCGGTCTTAAAAGATACGATTATGATAAAAACTCCGAAGAATTTCTCAACAGAGCGGAGGAGTATCTCGGCTTCCCGATCTTCGTCAAGCCTGCCAACGCAGGCTCGTCGGTCGGCGTAAGCAAGGCTGTTGACAGAGCTTCGCTTATTGCTGCCGTTGAAAAAGCCTTTGCCGAGGACAGCAAGCTTGTTCTTGAAGAGGGTATTGACGGTATGGAGGTTGAGTGCGCCGTGCTCGGCAATGATGAGCCGATCGCCTCTGTCTGCGGCGAGATCGTTCCCTGCAACAGCTTCTACGATTACGAGGCAAAATACATCAATCCGTCCTCCGAGCTTCACATTCCCGCAAGACTTCCGCAGGAAAAGATAGACGAGGTCAGGGCGGCGGCCTGCAACGCATATAAGGTGCTCGGCTGCAGCGGACTTGCGAGGGTCGATTTCTTTGTCAGACACAGCGACGGCAGGGTAATGCTCAACGAGCCTAACACGATTCCGGGCTTCACCTCGATCTCAATGTATCCGAAAATGTTCGCCGCTTCGGGCATACCCTACGGCGAGCTTATCGACAGGCTCTTTACTCTTGCTCTGGAGAAGTGGGAAAGATGAATTGCCTGATAACGATTTATGATATGCACCTGACCGACGGCGAAACGGAACGCTCGGAGACGGTTACAAACGCAGTTATCGAAGGCAGTGCAGAACGCTACACCGTTGAATACAGGGAGCAGACAGAGGAGATGAAGGACTGCCTGACAAGAATCACCGTGACCGGCGGAAAATGCGTTGAAATCGTCCGAGAAGGCTCATACAGCACGTCGATGAAGATCGAGGAGGGTAGACACAACCTCTGCTCTTACTCAACCCCCGTCGGAAATATTCTTATGGGGATATATGCCACAAAGGTCGTTTCGGACTTTTACGGCGGCAGACTTAACAATCTTGAGCTTATGTATAAGATTGATGTGGAAAATCAAATGATAAGCCGCAACAGAATAAAGATTTTAACGGATTATAAAAACTGAACTCCTTTTGGAACAGTGTTCAATGATTTAAAACAGTTGAAAGGAATGGGTATAAATGTCATATATAGTCAACAAGGTTCAGAACGACCTTAAAAGAATAGTTGACGATGCCGCAAAGAAAGCGGTAGAAAACGGCGGCTTTGCCGCATGCCCGTCGGCGAGCTTCAATGTTGAAATCCCTGCTGACAGGGCGAACGGCGACTTTTCGACCAATGCCGCAATGGCTTGGGCAAGGGAGCTGAGAAACGCCCCGAGAAAGATTGCCGACACTCTCACCGCAGAAATGGATCTCGGCGGCACATACTTCCAAAGAGTTGAGGTTGCAGGTCCCGGATTTATCAATTTCTACCTCAGCGACCGCTACTATGCCGATATTCTCAAGGATATCCGTGCAAAGGGTAAGGACTACGGCCGCTCCGATTACGGCAAGGGCAAGAGAATCAACGTTGAATTTGTTTCCGCTAACCCGACAGGACCGATGCACATGGGCAATGCAAGAGGCGGCGCACTCGGCGACTGTCTTGCCGCCGTGCTGGATTGTGCCGGCTATGAGGTCAGCCGCGAGTTCTACATCAACGACGCAGGCAATCAGATAGACAAATTCGCTCTGTCGCTTGACATCAGATATCAGCAGATATACAAGGGCGAGGACGCTGTCGAGCTGCCCGAGGACAGCTACCACGGCGAGGACATCAAGGTGCGTGCAAAGGAATTTGCCGAGGTCTACGGCGATAAATACCTCAATTCCGATGAGACCGAGCGCCGCAAGGCTCTGGTTGACTTTGCTCTGCCCAAGAACATTCAGGCGATGAAGGACAACCTTACAAAGTACAGAATTGAATATGACACATGGTTCCACGAGAGCGTTCTGCACAACGACGGCGAGCTTGCCGATACGATTGAACTGATGAAGTCAAAGGGGCTGACCTATGAAAAGGACGGTGCGCTCTGGTACAAGAACATTGAGGTGCAGACCGAAAGACTGAAAAAGCAGGGACTTTCTCAGGAAAATATAGACAAGCTTGAGCTGAAGGACGATGTTCTTATCCGTGCAAACGGCAATCCGACCTATTTTGCGGCGGATATTGCATATCACCGCAACAAGCTTGCCGTCAGAAATTTTGACACCGCCATTGATATCTGGGGTGCGGATCACCACGGTCACGTTGCGAGAATGCAGGGTGCGCTTGACGCAATCGGCGTCGGCGGAGACAGGCTGAATGTTATTCTCATGCAGCTTGTAAGACTCACCCGTGACGGCGAGGTCGTCAGAATGTCCAAGAGAACGGGCAAGGCGATCACTCTTGTAGACCTGCTTGAGGATATTCCGATTGACGCAGTCAGATTTTTGTTCAATATGAGAGAGCCGGGCTCTCAGATGGAGTTTGACCTTGACCTTGCGGTTGAGCAGAGCGCAAAAAATCCGGTTTACTACTGTCAGTACGCTCACGCAAGAATTTGTTCGATTATCAAGAAGCTCAGGGCAGAGGGCATAGAGGCTCGTGACTGCACCGAGGAGGAGCTTGAAGCTCTCAAAGAGCCTGAGGAGCGTGAGCTTATCAGACATCTTGCAGGACTTACAAATGAGATCGTCAACTCCGCAAAGCTCTACGATCCCGCAAAGATCACACGCTATGTCGTTGATCTTGCAAATCTTTTCCATAAGTTTTACAATGCCTGCCGTGTTCAGTGCGACGACGCTTCGCTTATGCAGGCAAGACTTTATCTTTGCGTCTGCGTTAAGGATACGATAAAAAATATTCTTGAAATGCTGAGCATCACCGTTCCCGAAAGTATGTAAATTTCGTTTCGGCACTCGTGAGTGAAGCAAAGCGAAAGTGAGTAAAAAATGAAGCTGAAAGAAAGCGTTAAAGAAAACAAAATAATAACCGAATTATGCAGGGATTTTATCGCCAAGCTGTTTTCGTCATGGCTGTTTATGGGCTCGATACTTTTCCTGTTCAGCTCGGGCAGGACGATTGACGCAAAGCTTTTTCAGTCGGTCAACATTCTTGTTGCCGCCGCTCTGTTCCTCGTGTTTTTTGCGGCGCAGACGGCAATAAGATATTTTTTCAACAGCGATAAAATAATTCCCGTATTTGTCCTGATGTCGGTCAGTCTGATGTCTATTGAGGCTTCGATGAAGGTCACGGACAAGTTTGTGATACTCGGTTTCGTTGTCGCAGTATTTCTTGCGGCGAGATATGCGTATCTGTCGGGGCTTGATATGAGAATAACCCCGAAGTGTACGGGTATCGTGACCGCCTGCACCGCCTTGCTTTTTACGGTTCTTGTCTCGGCAATAATGGCTCTCAGGGTGCTGACCTACACATCGCCGAACTTTGATTTCGGCATTTTTTGCAATGTTTTCTATAATCTCAAGGAGAGCTTTCAGCCTCTTTCAACCTGCGAAAGGGATAAGCTACTGTCTCATTTTGCCGTTCATTTTTCACCGATTTTATATTTGCTTTTGCCGATTTACTATATTTTTCCGTCAGAGCTGACTCTCAATATTTCTCAGGTAATTATTCTTTTCAGCGGAATTGTTCCGCTTTTGCTGATAATGAATAAATACAAGCTCGGCAATGCGGTGAAAATGTTCACGGCGATAGCGTTCTTTGCCTATCCTGCGATAAGCTACGGCTGTATTTACGATTTTCACGAAAACTGTTTTATTCTGCCCCTGCTTCTGTGGATGTTCTATTTCTACGAAAAGGGCAAAAATATTCCGATGTTTGTCTTTGCCGTTCTCGTCCTGATGGTCAAGGAGGAGGCTTTCGCCTATGTTTTCATCTTTGCGGTTTACATCATTCTTGCAAAAAAGGACTACAAAAAAGGCTTAGCTCTGATTGTACTTTCCGTCGTTTATTTCGGCTGTGCAGTCTTATATATTTCGAGATTCGGCGAGGGAATAATGTCGAACAGGTTTGCGAACCTCAAGCTTCCCGAGGAGGGCTTGCTCGGAGTTATCAAGACGGTGTTCAAAACTCCCATGCTTGTGTTCAACGAGCTTTTCAGAAGCACGGCTTCGGAGTCGGCAAAGCTGATATACCTTATTCAGCTTTTTGTTCCGATTGCAATGCTCCCGTTTATGACGAAGAAGTATTCAAGGCTTATTCTCATCTGTCCCGTGCTGATAAATCTGCTTTCGGATTACTATTATCAGTGCGACCTCGGAAAGCAGTATTCATTCGGCATTACGGCATTCCTTTTCTATGCCGCCGTGATAAATCTTTCCGAGATACGGGAGAGAAAGGGCGGATTCCTTGCGTT
>JAEDFL010000050.1 GCA_016292785.1 Clostridiaceae bacterium
AAGCTGACTGAGGGATTGACAAGAAACTTATGTTTTGGTTTATCTTGAATAGTATATATAAACTATAAATCTCCTCGTCTAAAATTTAAAGTCTAATTTGACTGAGAGATTGTCAAAAAACAATGTCTTATTGGCTTTAAAGTTTGCACTTATCCCCTCCGTCACGTCGTTCCTCCGTGCCACCTCCCCTTGCAACAAGGGGAGGCTGAAAAAGGTTTTCTACATACTTTAAAGCGTTATCGTCTAAGGTCTAAAATCTAAAGTCTTCGTTGGCTCCCTTGTGTAAAGGGAGCTGGCACGACGTTAGTCGTGACTGAGGGATTGTTTTACTTCAAAATCAATGTATTCGCAGACTCCATAAAAATTTTCGTTAATTTCATTGTTTGGAATGCGAATAACTTTCAGTCCGTACTCTTCAAGGAAAGCTGTCCGTTCGGCATCCTCTTTTATGGCAAATTCATCAAAATGCTGTGAACCGTCCAATTCAATTACAAGCGTTGCCTCTGCGCTGTAAAAATCCACAATGTATTTACCCAAAACTTTTTGCCTTGAAAATTTAACAGGATATGACCGAAGAAAGTCGTACCATAAATGCCGTTCTTCTTTTGTCATTTCCTTGCGGAGCTGTTTTGCCAATGGTACTAATTTTTTATTGTGTTTTGATTGCATTCAATCCCTCCGTCAAAGCTTCGCTTTACCATATCCCTTACACAAGAGACGGCTTTAAAAAGATAATCACGAAGCCTCAAGGTATTCTTCAAGGCAAAGGTCGTTTTCATACATCTGAGCTGCCGCTTCCGTACCGACATATCGGTAGTGCCAGACTTCTTCTGCAATACCGGTAATATCCGTTTTGTTGCCGGGATAGCGAAAAATAAATCCGTATTTATAGCTGTTTTGCTGTAGCCATGAGTATAGCTCGTCCGTTTCTCCGTTGATGTCAACGGCAAATCCAAGCTGATGCTCGCTGAATCCCGGCACGGCAACCCATTGCTCCGCCATTTTAACGGCGTCGGACTCGGAATATCCTTCGTCCAGATACTCTTTAATTTTCTCGTCATACAGTTTTTGCTGTTTGCTCTGAGTGCGGTATCCCGATACAACTTTCGGAAGTTTTCCCTGATTCGCTTCCTTTGCCGCTTCGAGCATTTCTTTCAAAGGTTTGTAAATCCTTTTATCCACATTTTCTCCGCCCTTGACGGTAACAAGATTTATTTCATAATCCTGCGGAACAGGGTGACTGTTGTTTACCAAGGTTAAATACCAAGGCGGTTCAGCACTTTGCTCGTCGGCGGCTTGAGAAACATCATTTGCCGTATACAAGGAAGCGGTTTCATTATCGTGCCGGTTGTCAGGTTTGTTACCCGTAAGAATAAACAGCAATAAAGCAATAATCAATACCGACGCGAAAGAGAGAAGGTATTTTATTGTTCTCGTGTTCTGCATATTTTTTCTCCTTGAAATTCTGGAGGTGTTAAGAGAAACACTCCTGCTCCCCGACAGGGAGGTGCGGCAAAACTCTGCCGGGACAGCGATTTTATTTCATCAGATTTGCATAGACTTCGCCTGTGATGCAGTAGGTTGCGATCGAGCCGTCAACATAGGTCACCTCAACAACACGGTAGTCGTTGCCGCAGTAGCCGTAGAGGAAAGCGTTGTCAAGCACCTTCTGAATGGTTGATTTGTTGGTGATCTCGTTGTTCACATACTTTGAAAAATAGTGCAAATCGTAAGCTTCCATGCCGGACATTTCAAATCTTACATCTGAATCTTTGACATCTGCGGCGGTGCTGTACGCTGCAGAAAAGAGGGGAAGCATATCGGAATTGTCCTCGTCGACCGACTCCGACTTCGTTGCAAGCTTGATTTTCTGAACGTCGTTTGCCGTTATATCTGAATTGAGATATTTCATAAATCCCTTGTCCGTCAGGTATTTTATCGTGTTCTTCATATCCTTTGTCAGAACGATGTTTTTGATATTCATCGAGGAAAGGGATATGGAAACATCGGGATCGGTTCCGAGCTGAACAAGTTTACGGTCAATCGCAGTTTGAATATCAATGACCTCTCCGGTTTCTTCGTCAATCAATTCGCCGTATTCGTTGTAGTATGCGCCCTCGTCGATAATGTCGAAGGACGGAACGCCGAAGCCGATAATTCCAAGCTCGTCCTCCGGCTTGTGGAAGAACACGTCGTTTGCGCTCTGTGCATTGAGGTCGGCTGTGATCGCCTTTTTCAGATCGTCGGTAACCGTATCGCACCTGTGACAATTTTTAAGATCCTTTGAATAGAGGAAGAAATAATCATCCGTTGTAAAGCTTGCCGAATCGTAGTCGTAGTATTCTTTTTCCTCGGAATCCGGTTCATAGAAATAGTTTCCGACAGCCGATTTCACGCCTGAAAAATCGCTCAGTCCGAGTATCGCCTTTGCGTTGTCCTCGGTGGTTTCGGTGTAATAGCGTTTAACGGTATCGCCGTTTTTGAGGGTGTAGGTTATCTCAAAATTAGTTCCGCAGGCGGTGGAAGCCGTGTTTCTGATCTTACCGCTCTTGACAAAGCTCTTGTGAATTTCAATCAGCTTTTCGATCTCCTCGCTGACCGAGGTGGTAAAGGTTGGGTAAAGCGACCATGTGTCGCCGTAGCCCTGAAGTAAGATATTGGTTATCCCGTAATAGGTAACGCTGTTTATTCTTTTCATCGGGGCATAGCCGTAATTTTCCTCCCTGTGTATTCCGTTATAGTCGTTTGCCACGCTGTACGGGTTGACCGTGCTGACGGAGAAAGTGATTTCTTCGACCTCGTCGGCGTTCGGAATAGCCGAGGAATAACCGAACAGTCCGGTTGAAAAGATAACCGTCACTATCGCAAAAGCAACGCCGTAAGCAGGGATTGACCTGAACATTCTTTTGATAACAAGCTTTCTCTTGTGACCGAAAATCATCTTAAAGATGAAATATCCGATTACAAAGGACAATAGAGCTATCAGGAATGTTAAGACGTTTCCGTCGCCGTGATTTATTACATCGTTCTTCATAAAATAAAGCGTAAGTGTGACTGCGTTAAAGCCGGATATTGCGCCGCATACCTCGTTAAGTCCCTTTGCACGTCCGAACGTTCCGGAGATCTCGTTTTTGCGCTTTTCAAACATAAGGAATGCAATCGCAAAGACGATTCCTGCAAAAACGAAGTCCGTTATTATTCCCGAAAAATCCGTTATGGCAAGCTTGTAGAAAGGTTTTTTGTTTGCCATGAGCATGAAGTAGTTTTCGAGGTTGTCGGTTGAATACTCTCCGTCCTTTAAAAAATCAAGCAAATAGAGAAACGGATTGAATATGTTCCATTTTCCGCTGTAAACACCTGTTGAGCCGAGGGTGAAAAGCTCGCTCATTGCGCTGAAAAACATATTGCAGGTATAAGGGAAAAATCCGATAATCAGCGTGAAAACTCCGCTTTCGACAATGTTGCCCGAAAAGGCTATCGCCGTCGAAGCGATTGTAAATGCGAGGGTGTAAATTCCCATAAACGAAAGCACAAAATACAGGGCTATTTCGATGAGCGGCGCAGTCGGAGCAAATCCGGCGCAGAAGGAAGATAACAGCTCGCAGAAAGCCGCAATAATTATCGCCGCATAAAACGGTATGATGCCGCCGAGATAGTTGGCAAGGAAAATTTTTCTCCTGCTCAGACCGTGAGAGAACACAACGTTGCAGTGCTTCTTGCTCAGAACGAAGCTGAACAGAACGATCGCCGCAAGCGCTCCGGCAAAGACGAACAGAACTGAAATCAACTGAGCTTCCGAAGAAGAACCGATGAAGTTCCAGAAAAAGCCTAAACGGTTTTTAGCCATTTCAAGCTCTTCACCGCTTGAAACACTCAGCCTGGTGTATTTCTCGTAAATAAAATTTGAAATTGTTGAAAAGAATAAAATAACAAAGGTTATTATCGGTATAAAGCATGATTTCCTGCAGGCATTTCGGAACATTGCCGAAAACGAATCAGAAGAATATTTTTTCAAATTCATAATTGGTATCCTCCATTTCTTCAAGGAATATTTCTTCGAGTGAGAGCGGAAAACGTTCACAGAGAACAGGATTGAGCGATTGAATGACTCTTTCCGCCTCTTCAACGTTTTCGGAAACGGTAAATGTGATTATCTTGCCGTCCTTTTTGAAATTCTTGACGTTTATGCCGTCAAAATCGGCTTTGTCAACCTCTTGAGCGAACGCAAGCCTGAACTTGCATCGGCTGCCGTTCATATCGTCGACGGCACAGTTCATTGCTATCGTCTGACCGTTGATTAGGGCGATATGGTCGCACATATCGGCAAGCTCGTGAAGATTATGCGAGGAAATGATTATTGAGCAATCCTTTTCCGCCATATAGTCAAGCAAAATCTTTTTTGTCAGATTTCTCTTTGCAGGATCAAGTCCGTCAAAGGATTCGTCAAGCAGTATCACCTTGGGCAGGCAGGAAAGACCGAGTATCATCTCCGCCTGTCTCTGCATTCCCTTTGAGAAGCCGATCAGCTTTTTCTTGGGATCAAGTCCGAAAAGCTCGGTCAGCTTTTTGAAGGTTTCCATACAGAAATTCGGGTGGAAGCCCTTATAATATTTCGCCATCGAATTCATAGACGAGCCGAGACCGAAATAAATGTCGTCGGGAACATAGAAAAGCTCGGTTTTCAATTCGGGATGCTTAAAAAGACTTTTGCCGTTCAGCTTAACGTCGCCGCTGTCGGGGAGATAAACTCCTGCGATAATTTTCAGAAGCGTTGTCTTGCCTGCGCCGTTGTAGCCGACAAGTCCGTAGAGCGAGGATTCGCCCACCGTAAAGGAAAGATCCTTTATTGCGGTGTAATCGTCAAAGGTTTTTGTTATGTTGTTTATTTCAATCATTTAAGTTATCCTCCTTAAAAATTTCATCAATAAGCTCAATAATGGAGTCTTTTGTAACTCCTTTTGACTTGAGCGAACGTAGATCGGGTTCAATGTCCCTGAGCGCCTTTCGCGCAATGGAGGTGTTGTCCGCCGCGTCTGCCGAAACGAAGCTTCCCCGTCCGACAAGGGTGTAAATTATTCCCTCGTCCTCAAGGTCTGCAAAAGCACGCTTGACGGTATTGACATTGATTCCCGTTTGAAGTGAAACCGACCTGATAGACGGGAGCTGTTCATCCGCCTTGTAAATTCCGATACGAATGCACGTTATCAGCTGGTTTTTGATCTGTTCGTAGATCGGTATCCTGCTCCTGGAATCGATCTCAAACATAGCGTCACCTTCTTTCGGGTTCTTATGAGTGTGATATCTGTAATATCACACTTGCATAATATCATTCTTTTTGACGGTTGTCAACACTTTTTTTAAATAATTTTTCCGTTGCCTACACTTGACAATGCGGACGCTTTGGATATAATATCTTTAAAACATAATTAAAGCAGTGAGCGAAATGGTAAAAATCAATCAGAAAACAAAAGGTATTATTTATATTCTCACGGCGGCGTTCGGCTTTTCGCTGATGTCGCTTTTTGTTAAGCTTGCGGGTGATCTGCCTGCGATGCAAAAAGCATTTTTTCGAAATTTTGTCGCAATGATCTTCGTTTTTATTATGATGCTGAGGGAAAAAGTCGGCTTCATTCCTCCGAAAGAGCATATCCCCGACCTTCTGGGCAGGAGCTTTTTCGGGACGCTCGGACTTGTCTGCAATTTTTATGCACTCGGCACGCTCAATCTTTCGGACGCAAATATGCTTAACAAGCTTTCACCGTTTTTTGCAATAATTTTTTCTGTATTTCTTCTCAGGGAAAAGCCGAAGCTTGTTCAGATTATCGGAGTAACCGTGGCTTTTGTCGGCAGTCTGTTCATAATCAAGCCGGGCTTTGAAAATCCGCAGGTGTTGCCTGCCGTTGCCGGACTGGCAGGCGGAATGGGCGCCGGAATAGCCTACACGTTTGTCCGCAGGCTCGGAAAGAAACAGGAAAACAGCCGCCGCATAATATTTTTCTTCTCGGCTTTTTCATGTCTGCTTTGTCTTCCGTTTCTGATAATACAGTACAAGCATATGAGCCTTTTACAGCTCGTTTATCTCATTCTTGCCGGCACCTTTGCCTGCGTGGGTCAGCTCGGAATTACAAAGGCGTACATCTGCGCCCCTGCAAGAGAAATATCCGTCTACGACTACACTCAGGTTATTTTTGCCGCCGCACTCGGATTTTTAGTCTTCGGAGATATTCCCGATCTGCTGAGCGTCGTCGGATATGTCCTGATCTGCGGCGCAGGCGTTGCAATGTTTTTCTACAATAAAAAAAGAGCCTGAGATAAAAAGTTGGGGTTGTCGCTTAGTGCGGCAACCCCATTATTGATATTCTTTTATTTTATCAGCTCTCTGACTCTGAGCGGTATGCCCATCTCATCGGCGATTTTCTGACATTCGGCAATCTCGTCCTTTGTGATAATGTCAACGACCGTGAACTTGATCTTAGGAATGTACTTCTTGCAGTCCTCGGAAAATTTCAACAGGGCAGGAAATGCGTCCTCTCCGAAGCGTGAACGTGTAACCTCGTGGTAACGCTTTGCATTCGGAGCGTTGAGACTTATAGAGATAGAATCCACAATTCCTTCAAGCAGCTTTGCGGTCTCCTTTCCGTTGATAAGGTCGCTCAGACCGTTGGTGTTCAGACGGATTTTCAGGCCGTGTTTTTCCTTGAGATACCTTGCGCTTGCAATAAGATTGTCGAGCGCCTGAGTGGGTTCTCCGTAGCCGCAGAAAACGACCTCGGAAAACGGCGAAAAGTCGAATTTGTCGATCTCATCTTTGATCTCGTCAAAGGTGGGATCTTTTTTCAGCCACAGCGATTCGGCAGAGCCGAGACCGTCCCCGTTGCTTCTGATGCAGAAAACGCAGGAGCAGGGGCACTTGTTTGTGATGTTCATATATACGCTGTCGCCGTAGGTGTAAACAATATCAGCCATAATTAAAACTTCCTCATTCTGTCTTTAATATTTGCCTTGTCGAGGGCTGCGGAAAGCGCAATGTAGAGAATTCCGCTGGAAACTGCCTGAATGGCGTTGCCGAGGAATGTGTTCGTTGCGCCAACCCATGACGGAATACTGAAAAAATAATCCTTGAAATTGCCCGATTCGAGTGCAAGGATGAATACCTCCGCAATATAGTATCCGACGATAGTGATAACTGCGGCGACGAAAACACCGACAATATTTCTCTTGCAAAGGAGCTTCTTAGCCTTGTTGGTGAAGCACAAAACCAAAGCCGCCTTGATGATGAATGTCGGTATGATATACATTGTGTATCCGCCGAGAGCGTCCGAGAGTGCGGCGCCGATTCCTGCGCTGACTGCGGCAATGGGAGTGGGAAGAATACTTGCACAAAGATAAATCATTGAATCGCCGATGTGCATATATCCGTTGTAGGTCGGAATTTTAACGTAATAAGTCAAAACAGTTGTAAGAGCCGCAAAAAGAGCCGCCAAAACAATCTGCCTGAGTGTTGACTTGCTGTCCTGTTTCATTTATTTGCCTCCTGTTTGTTAACATCTTATATATTATAGTTAGTCGGTGATGAAAAGTCAACAAAAAAATATATATCTGATTATGCAATATCGACAAGCATTGAACTGTTGAAAAAATCAATGTTTTGTGATATACTTGCTTTGACAGGGCGGAATGTATTTCTGTTTCCGCTTGTCTGAACGGAGGTTGATTATTATGAAAAGAATTATTTCCATATTTGTGACGGCCGTTATCGCAATGTCGCTCTGCGTTGCGGCTTTTGCGGCGGATAGCGCAAAGTTTGCCGTGAATGTAGTTTCGGAAAACGATACTAAGGCTGTGGTTTCAATCGACTATGAGGGCGGCTTGGCTTTTAACTGCCTTGATTTTGATGTTGAGCTTTCCGACCGTGTCAGCGTGACAAACTGTGACAGCGGCGCAGGACTCAGAAACTTCAAGATTTATGTCGGCGATCTCAATACGGGTGACGCTACGGTTTCAAGCTTCAACGACCAATCAAATCCGATTAAATTCACCTTTGCCACAACCGTTGCTTTCAAAGCGGAAAACGGCAAGGATCTTCTCACGATTACCTTAAAGAAAAATTCGGCAGATAAGCTGACCTCAAAGGACGTCAAGCTGACCGTCACGAACTGCGGAGTCAGCGGAAGCGATTCGTCAACCGTAACCGATATCAAGAGCACCGCTATTCAGATAGGCAACGAGACGGGCGAAGTAACTGCCGCCGCTCCCGGACAGGCAGGCACAGCTTCACCCAAAACAACTGCGGCTTCCGCAACAACCGAGGTTACTACCGTAAATGACGGCGAAACAACAACAGCCGAGGACACCAAGACCGACAGCGAGGACAGGGAGCTGACTCCGGAAACCGAAGAAGCAAAAAATAGCACAGCGGACAAAAAGAAGATCGTTATCATTGCCGCACTTGCGGCGGCTACGCTTGCGGTCATTGTTGCGGCTGTCGTTTATATAGTTCATAAAACCAAAAACAGTACGGTGGAATAATATGTTTTTTCTAAACTCTGATATTGATTTTGCCGGGAACAGATATCCTGAGATATATGACTGCCGTGAAAACTGCCGAATGGCGGTATACACAGACACGAACATCGGCGAAACGGAAGACCGGATAGAAAAGCTCTGCAAAAACGGCTTTTCTGTCGTTCGCAAAAATGAAATTGCCGGCAACAAGTTCTTTCTCCTTGAAAAAGACGGAATGAATATAACGGCATATTTTACTCCCTGCGACTCAACTTTGAGAGTGACGGCAGGCGAAAATCCTGTTCCGTACTGCGGCGAACCCTGCTGTGAGGGTGACGGAGAAACGGTTTTCTATGCCTTTGAGAACGACCACACCTATATCGACTGCGGAATGTGCCTTTTGGTGCAGTGCCCGGATAACAGCTTTTTCGTGGTGGACAGCGGACATTATTTCCAGTTCAACGACAACGACAGGATCCACAAATTTATGCGTGACAGAACTCCGAAAGGGGAAAAGATCGTTGTCAACGGCTGGCTGATAACTCACGCACATACCGATCACATTTCCAAGCTGATGGATTTTCTGAAATACAACTGTGACGATGTTGTGATTGAGGGGTTTTATTCAAACCTGATTGATCCGAAATACGATGCCGAGGGCAACTGGGATATTGAGGAGATTCTGATTTCCGAGAAGCTGTTCAGACAGCTTGAAGCCCTTGACGTTCCGAAATACAAGCTCCATTCGGGTATGCGGTTCACGGTGAGAAATCTCAGCTTTGACGTGCTTTGTACCCACGAGGATATTTTTCCTCAGAGGATAAAAGATTATAACGATTCCTCCTGTGCCGTGATGATGACGGCTTGCGGAACACGGGTGTTCATTCCCGGCGATTGCTCGGCTCTTGCGAGTGCCGTTATGGAGGCTCGGTATGGCGAAAGCCTGAAATGCGATGTTGTTCAGGTCGCCCACCACGGACATTTCGGACTTTCAAAGAACGCATATGAGCTTCTTTCTCCGAGGGTAGCCGTGTTCCCGATTACAAGAATCAAGTTTGACGAAGAATATCCGAGGCTTGAAGCGAACAGGCGGCTTATCGAGCTTGCGGAAAAATACTATATCACCTCGGACGGTACGGTCTGTATTCCTCTGCCGCTTGATATTGAAAGGATAACGACCTTGCCCGACGAAACCTTTGAGGATTTCGCAAAGATCAAAAATCAGTGGGGCTATGCATACACAGATGAAAGACAGCAGGAGCTTTTCGATATTTATTTAAAGAACGGCGGCAATCTTGACAAAGAGGTATTGCCTGTTCGGCGGGAAGGCTTTTCCCTTCGATAAACTTAAAAAATGACTGCAAGCCTAAAAAGGTTTGCAGTCATTTTATTCTTCGACTATAACTCAAAATTTTTCTCGTTTTTTGTATCGCTCCCGTCGGAAACGGGGATTGAATCAATTTGCTTTGAAAGCTCGGAAAGCTCAGACTTGAGGCTGTCTGCCGATTGGGAAACCTCCGTTAAACCTTTGAGCAGAGAGGGGAGCTTGCGTTCTGCGGCATTGATATAGCGACCTGTTTCGTCGGTGATTTTCAAAACCTCGTTGTGAGCGTCGGTGAATTTTTTTGCCGAATAGGAAATGCTGTCAATATCGGATTTGCTTTCTTCTTCATCAAAGGACTTGATTCTCTGTCTCAGCGTTTTTGCATATTCCTCTTTTTGACACAGGGTTGCTTTAAGCTCGTCAATCTCCCTGCGAAGCTCAGCAATGTCCTCTTTTGCCGCCGCCTTTTCACATTCGGCAGAAAGCTCGTCAAGATATCGGTCAACCTGCTGTTTGTCAAAACCGCCTACGGCTCTTGTGCGGATAGGAACATTATTGCCCATAAATTCGCCTCCGATCGTTTCTTTATAACAATAATAACATAAATAATTAGATTTTGCAATCGCTCAAAATCAGATAATTAAAACTATTGCACAAACAGACGAAAAATGATATAATTAAATAAATATAATCGGATAATATCAGAAAAATTCAGGGAGGTCTGAATAATGGGTTTATATGAGAAGATCATCAACGGTGAAGAAAAGCTTTCTTTGGTAGGTCTCGGCTATGTCGGACTTCCGATTGCCGTTGCGTTTTCAAAGAAGGTTGACGTTATCGGATTCGATATCAACAACCGCAAAATAGAAACTTATAAAAACGGAATTGACCCGACAAAGGAGGTCGGCGACGAGGCGATCCGCCTTTGCAAGGTGGATTTCACGAGCGACGAAACAAAGCTCCGTGAAGCGAAGTTCCATATTGTTGCCGTGCCAACTCCCGTCAGATCGGACAAGGTTCCCGACCTTTCGCCCGTGATCGGTGCGAGCGAGGTTCTCGGACGCAACCTTACAAAAGGCTCTGTGGTGGTTTACGAATCAACGGTCTATCCCGGTGTGACGGAGGATATCTGCGTGCCTATTCTTGAAAAAGAGTCGGGACTCAGGTGTGGAACTGATTTCAAGGTTGGCTATTCGCCCGAAAGAATCAATCCCGGCGACAAGAAGCACAGACTTGAGAATATAGTCAAGATCGTCAGCGGAATGGACGACGATGCTCTTGAAACAATCGCAAATGTTTACGGACTTGTTATCGAAGCAGGTGTTTACCGTGCCGAAAGCATAAAGGTTGCCGAAGCGGCAAAGGTTATCGAAAACAGCCAGAGGGACATTAACATCGCCTTTGTAAATGAGCTTTCAATGATATTCAATAAAATGGGCATCGACACAAAAGCGGTTCTCAAGGCGGCAGGAACAAAGTGGAATTTCCTGAGCTTTGAACCCGGACTTGTCGGCGGTCACTGCATAGGAGTTGACCCGTATTACCTGACGTACAAGGCGGATCAGCTCGGATATCACTCAAGAATAATTCTTGCGGGCAGACGTATAAACGACGGTATGGGCGCATACGTTGCTAAGGAGCTTGTCAAGAATATGATACACGCCGATGTCAGGGTGAAGGGTGCAAGGGTGCTTGTGCTTGGACTTACATTCAAGGGTAACTGCCCCGACACAAGAAACACAAAGGTCATTGATATCCTCAACGAGCTTCAGACTTACGAAATAACCACCTCCGTCTATGATCCGATTGCGGACGGGGACGAGGCAAAGAGGGAATACGGCATTGATCTCATTTCCAAAGATGAAATGAAGAATTTTGACGCTGTTATTGTTGCGGTGGATCACGATGTTTTCAAGGATTTCGGCGCAGACGATATTGTGGCTATGTATTCCGCCGAAAGCGGCAGTAAGGTATTCTTCGACGTAAAGGGTATTTACGACAAGGAAGAATTTGAAAACGCAGGCTTCAATTACTGGAGACTGTAATATTCCGAAAAAGGGATGAAAATATGGGCTATTCAAATTTATCATTTCCCGAAAATTCTGTATTTCTCGTAACGGGAGGCGCAGGATTTATCGGCTCAAACCTCTGTGAGGCTATACTGAAAATGGGTTACAAGGTCAGATGCCTTGACGATCTTTCAACAGGTAAGCAGGCGAACGTTGACCTCTTTCTTGATGATCCGAACTATACTTTTATCAAGGGCGATATCAAGGATCTCGACACCTGTATGGCGGCTTGCGAGGGTGTTGACTATGTGCTCAATCAGGCGGCATGGGGAAGCGTTCCCAGAAGCATTGAAATGCCGCTTGTCTATGAAAGAAACAATATAATGGGTACGCTGAATATGATGGAGGCGGCAAGACAGCAGGGAGTTAAGAAATTTGTTTATGCCTCCAGCTCCTCGGTCTACGGTGATCATCCCGTACTGCCGAAAAAGGAGGGGCAGGAGGGCAACCTGCTTTCTCCCTACGCTCTGACGAAGCGTGTTGACGAGGAGTTTGCGAAGCTTTACACAAAGCTTTACGGACTGGATACCTACGGAATGAGATATTTTAATGTTTTCGGCAGACGTCAGGATCCCGACGGAGCATATGCGGCGGTCATACCTAAGTTTATTAAGCAGCTGATGAATGACGAAGCTCCGACCATCAACGGCGACGGAATGCAGTCGAGAGATTTCACATACATTGAAAATGTAATCGAGGCTAATCTCAAGGCTTGCCTTGCTTCGCATGAGGCGGCAGGTAATGTTTTCAATATTGCATACGGCGGACGTGAATATCTGATTGATATATATCACTCCTTGACAAAGGCTCTCGGCAAGGATATCGAGCCGAAATTCGGTCCCGACAGGGCAGGGGATATCAAACATTCCAATGCCGATATTTCCAAGGCACGGGAAATGCTCGGCTATGATCCCGACTATGACTTTGATTCGGGACTGAAGCTTGCGATAGACTGGTATGTTGAAAATCTGTGAGGGTATGACAGATTTTAATTATTATTCGCTCCCGAAAGGTTTGCACAAATTAGATATTAGATTTTAGACGTTAGACTTCAGACGGTAAAACTTTAAAATTTGATGAAACTATGCAAGGCTTCCCCTT
>JAEDFL010000080.1 GCA_016292785.1 Clostridiaceae bacterium
CGACAAGGCGGAGATTGCTGATGATATCCTTCCAGTAAAGCTCGTCGTTGCCGTAGCCGACGCTGCGGAAGATCCATGAGCGGTTGATCTCGTCAGAATAAGGCTTTGTGTCAAGAACGCCGTTGACCATGGTGTTGTATTTGTCGATCTTCGTGTCCTTTGCGTGGAAGTGGAAGATAGCATCGCCGAGCTTGCGGATGCAGGCAACGGGATCCATACCCTGCCAGATAAGGTGGCTCGGATCGAAGTTTGCGCCGATTTCCGGACCGACCGCTTCACGAAGCTTGAGAAGGCTCTCCGTGTTGTAAACGCAGAAGCCGGGATGAAGCTCAAGAGCGATCTTGTTCACGCCGTGAGCCTTTGCAAATGCGACAAGGTCTTTCCAGTAAGGAACAAGAACCTCGTCCCACTGCCATTTAAGCACCTCGCTGAAATCCTCGGGCCACGGGCAAACTACCCAGTTTGGATGCTTTGATTCGGGGCAATCGCCGGGACAGCCGGAGAAAGTGTTGATCTGATGAAGTCCGAGCTTTTCGGCAAGGAGAATTGTATCACGGATCGTCTTGTCGTAAGCGGCGGCAATTTCCTTGTTGGGGTGAACGGGATTGCCGTGACAGCTCAGTGCGCTGATCTGCATATCATATTTATCAATCAGTGAAACAAATTCATTGAACTTTGCCTCGTCGTTAAGGAGAGTTTCGGGATCACAGTGTGAGTTTCCGGGATATCCGCCGCAGCCAAGCTCAATCATCTCGATACCGAGAGACTTGAAATATTTGAGTGCTTCCTCAAGAGGAAGATTTTGTAAAAGTGTAGTAAAAACTCCTAATTTCATAAGTTTACGCTCCTATATTAAAGATTTGCCTTAAAATAAGCCATACTTCTTGTGATATCCTCAACACCTGTCGGCTGAGGATCGTCATTCTCAAGCACGAGCCATTCGATGCCCGTCTCCTTAGCCGCCTTGAACACGCTGAGAAGATCGTTGTCGCCCTCACCGAGAGCCTTGGGATGTCTGTCGATACCGTCCTTGATGTGGAGAAGCACGATGTCGTCCTTATGCTCCGTTATGTATTTATAATTGTCCGCACCGCCGGCAAAGCTCCAGTAGGTGTCAATTTCAAGATATGCGCCGTCGGCTATCCTGTCCATGACAAGCTTTCCGTCGATCTCGTTTTCAAATTCCTCGGTATGGTTGTGGTAGTAGAACTTCATGCCGTCCTCTTTGCCGCGCTCGTTTGCCTCGGAGAAAACATTGACGATCCTGTCGATTTCCTCCTTAGTCGAATGAGGCGCACCGCCGATACCCATATATTTCATTCCGAGAGCCTTGCCGAGCTCAACGGACTTCTCAAGCTTTTCGCCCTCATAGTCCTCTAAGCCCATATGACAGCCGACCGCAGTAAGTCCGAGCTCATCGAGCTTAGCCTTGATGACCTCAGGCTCAAGTCCTGCATAGCCCGCAAACTCAACGCCCTCGAAGCCGATTTCCTTTACCTTTTCGAGAATTTTGAGAAATTCCTCGCCGTTTGAATAGTCATTTCTGAGCGTATAAAGCTGAACTGCTAATTTCAAATCAAAAACCTCCGCTTACAGTATTATGGTTTCTTAGATTTTACATCATTGAGACAGGCATTTCAACCTTTTTATTCGATTTTTTCAGAATTATTTCGAGCTTTTATTCACAAAGAATATACCAAACGCTAACAGAAAGTTCATACGAGGTTAACATTTGCCCGTTATTATTTAACTGTACTCAATGAGAGAGCCGCAACTCCCATGAGTACATACCCCTCCTCAATAAACCCCTCAATTATTGGAAAAAGAAGTCGGTTAACCCCGGCTTCTTTTTCTGTCTGTTTATACAGCTAAGATAAAAACCGCTCGCCAAAGCGAACGGTTTTTTGATGCTTATTTGAACTTTCTTTTACGAGCGGCCTCAGACTTCTTCTTACGCTTTACAGAGGGCTTCTCATAATGCTCTCTTTTACGAACTTCCTGGATAACACCGTCTCTTGAAGTCTGTCTCTTGAATCTTCTGAGTGCGTTGTCCAAAGACTCGCCTTCTTTAACTTTTACCTGACTCACTGTATTCCCTCCCTCCGCAGATTGCAGGGGTAATCTTTATAATTTGCAACATATTTTATCATATTAACGCCACTATGTCAATATCAATTTGCAAAAAATGCACTTTTAAAGCGAAAAAATAAAAATGCTTTATCTGAATCGGGAATTATATGAGAGTTGAGGTCAAGTGCAGATGTTAGATTTTAGATATCAGACCTGAGACGTGGAAAATTTTTAATTCTCGATATCCAAAGTCTAACATTATAATCTACGATCTGATTTTACACCTCATCCGTCACTTCCTTCGTCAGTGCCACCTTCCCCTCAAGGGGAAGGCTAAATTTTTCCTTGACTCTACAATAATTGTAGAGTTTATGATATAATCATTGATACAA
>JAEDFL010000051.1 GCA_016292785.1 Clostridiaceae bacterium
CGTTCAGCGTTTGGATATGCCACAGGCTTTTGCGGGTGATGGAACGGAAGGTCAGTGAGCAGAAAAAGTCGATGAGGAAGATTTTCGGTATGTAAAAGAGTTGTCCTTTGCGGAACGATTTCAGTTCCCCACGGTTGCACCAATTATTGATTGTAGTTTTGGCGTAGCCGGTCAGAGCGACAACATCCTGCACGGTCACTACATCTTTATATTTGCTGAGCAGTTTGGCGTAATAGTCGTGCATTTGCTGGAGTACATCCTCGGGCAATTCCTTGGAGAGCTTCGCCACATAATGACCTCCGTACCATCCCCTCGGTGCAGAATAGAGTTCGGGATAAACGGCTCGTTCTTCAAGATACGCCTTGACATCCTCTTTTTTGATTTTATAGCACCTTGTTTTCTTGCCTGACCACTCGCAGGGCACCTTGCCGCTTTTGAGCAGATGCAATGCAGTGGATTTGCTGATATGGCAAAGGCGATAAAACTGATCCTTATTCATCACATCGGGAACGCTGTCCCAGTCAATCGGTAAATTCTTCATCTGATACACCTCAAAAATAGATTTCGTCGGTTTGAAGTCCTTTCTGCGGTGTATGTAATTTTGTATTGCCTTCTCTCGTGATTTCTCTCCTGTCTCCCCTGATTTCTCTCCAAAATCGGCAAAAATGCCGATTTGAACCCACTTTGAAAAAATGCAGTCGTAACAAGGCTTTAAGGGCGAAAAAGCCTTATTTTATGCGGCTTTTGGCTCAGACGAGACGACCTGAAACTGACACGAAACGACCGGAAGTTGACACGCTGACTAAAAGACTCGAAATGCTGTGTACGTAATGTACCTAGGGTTCGAATCCCTAACTCTCCGCCAAAAGGAAGAGTGTAGTGAAAGCTATACTCTTTCTTTTTAGTTAGGGATTCGAACAAGGAGGGAGCAAGCGCAGCTTGCGGAAGAAAACAGTCCGGCGGACTGTTTTCGCCGACGTGGCAACGAGCGAAGCGAGGCGATAGGTGCGGCAGCACCGGAAAAATCCCTAACTCTCCGCCAAAAGGAAGAGTGTAGTAAAAGCTATGCTCTTTCTTTTTGGTTAGGGATTAGAACAAGGAGGGAGCAAGCGCAGCTTGCGGAAGAAAACAGTCCGGCGGACTGTTTTCGCCGACGTGGCAACGAGCGAAGCGAGGCGATAGGTGCGGCAGCACCGGAAAAATCCCTAACTCTCCGCCAAAAGGAAGAGTGTAGTGAAAGCTATGCTCTTTCTTTTTAGTTAGGGATTCAAACAAGGAGGGAGCAAGCGCAGCTTGCAAAAAAGGCTGTCTCACTTGGAAAAAGTGAGGCAGCCCCATTTTTATAAGTTTATATTGATTAGCTTTTACAGCATCGAACAGCCAAAGCTGTTGATGAGGGCATCGATACGTTCGCCCCTCCTGCAAAGAGGACAGTCAACCGCAGAATGGCTCTCATAATCGGGAAGATCGTGCGGATTGAATACCGACGCGATCTGGAAGTCCTCGTACTCTTTCATCGTGGCAAAAATCGAAGCAATGCCCACCGGAGTGCCCGAATAGTAACGGATCGCCTCAAAAGCGTTCTGAGCCGTACTTCCGGTAACGACCGATGCCGCAAAAACAAGCACATTCTTACCTGCTATCATATGCACTATGTTGTCACGGAACATAAGCTGGTTCGACGCCGTATATTCGGGGGCAAGAATGTTGATCGGTCTGTGAGCATTGATACTCGCAAGGTCGCTCCTTGTCAGCTCTCTTGCAAGGCAGGTTCCTATAACCTCTGTACCGTCAAGGCAAAGGATCGTGTCGATTTCCGTTTGGAGTTTATAGCTCGGCGCAATAGCCTGAGCAACTGCTCTTGCCTCGGAAAGGCACGACTTCTGTGACGTGATGTCTATATAATAATTCAGGTGGCTTCTTCCTGCAACAAAGTGTCCCTTATAGCCGGTAAGATAGAGGTAAGGGCTCTTGGTTTCAATTCTGAATTTTTCACTTAATGCCATAATGATTCTCCTCTCATTTAACCGCCGAAACGGTCACTCATATGGTTTATTTTATTCTATCACGGTAAAAAAATAATTGCAATAGCTTTTTATTTTATTCTCAGGGTTGCCAGTCCGCCCTCAGCGGTTTCTCTGTATCTTCCCGGTATATCCTTACCGGTCATTCTCATAACATTGATAACCTCATCAACCGATATCTTTCTTGAATCGCTGAGAAAGCTTGCAAGACTTACGGCGTTTATCGCCCTCATCGCCGCAACTGCGTTTCTCTCGATGCACGGGATCTGCACCAGTCCGCATATCGGATCACAGGTCAGCCCGAGGTGATGCTCAACAGCTATCTCCGCCGCATACTCGATCTTGCCTATCTCAAGCGAAAACAGCTCTCCGAGCGCCGCCGAAGCCATGGCGCAAGCTGTTCCGATTTCCGCCTGACAGCCACATTCACTGCCGGAAATGGAAGCGTTGGTCTTTATCAGATTTCCGATTATTCCGCCTGTTTCAAGGGCTTTGACAATCTCGAGGTCGCTGTATCCCCTTTTCATCTGCTGATAATAAAGCACCGCCGGCATAACTCCTGCGGCTCCGCAGGTTGGGGCGGTAACAATAATCTCACCGTCCGCATTCTGCTCGCTTACGGCAAAGGCATAGGCGGAAACCTCACGGTTTTCTTTTGTCTGTGCGCTCTCATCAATGTGCTGCTGTGAAAAAAGATGCTTCGCCTTTCTTCTGACATTGAGCCCGCCCGGCAGAACTCCCTCGGTTGCAAGTCCGAGATGTATGCTCGACTTCATCTGATTCCATATTCCCAGCATATAATCTCTGATATCCGTACCTTCAACTTCCTCGACAAATTGCCAAAGCCTCATATTCTTATTTTTGCAGTATTCGGAAATATCGGCAAAAGTTGAAAGCTCATACACCTTCGGAGGATCAACATTTTTGTAGCCTAATATCTCAATTTTTCCTCCGCCGACGCTCAGCACTCGAATGCTTTTTATCTCCTTGCCGTCCTTGTAGGCAAAAAGATCCATCGTGTTCGGATGAGGAAGCTCAGTCACCTCATTGTCAAAAACAACCTCGCATGGTATAGGATCAAATGTCACCTTTATTACCTTATCCGTGCCGTGTCCTACGCCCGTTTTTGACAGTGAGCCATACAGAACAGCCTTGAACCGGTCGGCATCGGGATTATGCTCCTTGAATATTTTACATGCCTTTTCGGGTCCCATCGTGTGTGAGCTGGACGGTCCTCTGCCGATTTTATACAGCTCTTTCAGCGACTCCATTCTTTTCACTTCCATAAAGTCCCCTCCGAAGTTTTGTTTTCATTACTATATTATCATTTTGTCCGGATTTTTACAATAATATCAGCAAAAAAATATGACTTGTATCGTTTTGATACAAGCCATACTTTTATTTTATACAGTTATTATACACCTTTGAGAAGATCGCCGAGTACGGTTGTTGAGTGTTCCTCGGTCGGTTTAAGCTCAACCTCGGAATAGCATCTCATACCTGTACCTGACGGGAGAAGCTTACCGATGATAACATTCTCCTTGAGTCCGAGAAGCGGATCGGTCTTGCCCTTGATAGCCGCATCGGTGAGAACTCTCGTTGTCTCCTGGAAGGAAGCCGCCGAAAGGAACGACTCTGTTGCAAGGGAAGCCTTGGTGATACCCATAAGCGTCGGAACGCAGGTTGCGTAATTCGGCTCTCTGCCCTCTTCCTCGGCTTTCGCCTTGACCTTGTCGTTGGCAACGTAAAACTCGTGCTTTTCAACAATCGAGCCGGGCAGGAATTCGGTATCGCCGGAATCCTCGATCTTGACCTTACGCATCATCTGACGGACGATAACCTCGATGTGCTTATCGTTGATATCAACACCCTGAGTACGGTATGTTTTCTGAACCTCACGGATAAGGTAATCATGAACGGCTGAAACGCCTCTGATGGCAAGAACGTCGTGCGGATTGGGTGCGCCGTCGGTAAGAGCCTGACCCTTTGTTACACGGTCGCCCTCCTTGACGATCTCACGGAAGCCGTAAGGAATGAGGTAGGACTTGGAGTCGCCGTTTTCGCTGTCTGTGATGACAACGTGACGGCTCTTCTTAACCTCCTCAAACGAAACTGTACCCGAAATCTCCGAAAGGATCGCAAGAGCCTTCGGCTTTCTTGCCTCGAACAATTCCTCGATACGGGGAAGACCCTGTGTGATATCGCCGGCATCCTTAGCACCGCCGGTATGGAACGTTCTCATTGTAAGCTGTGTACCGGGTTCACCGATGGACTGTGCGGCGATGATACCGACAGCTTCACCGATCGTTACAGGATTACCTGTTGCAAGGTTGGAGCCGTAGCACTTGATACATACGCCGTGCTCTGTCTTACAGGTGAGGAGCGAACGGATAACAACGGAAGCTACCGAGCCTTCCTCTGCCTCGCCTGCGTCTATCTTTGCCTGATGGAGAGCCTTTGCATGATTTGCAACACGCTCTGCGTCCTCGGCTTTCATCATTCTGGTGTTATCCATGATGACCTCGCCCGTCTGCTCGTCAACATAATCATTGAGCAGATAACGTCCGGTAAGACGCTCGGCAAGATCAACGATCTTACGGTTGCCGTGGTAGATGTCGTAAACCTCGACGCCCTCTGTGCAGCCGCAGTCCTCCTCACGGATGATACATTCCTGAGAAACGTCAACAAGACGACGTGTAAGGTAACCTGAGTCGGCTGTTCGCAGAGCCGTATCGGCAAGTCCTTTACGGGCACCACGGGAAGAAATGAAGTATTCAAGTATATTAAGTCCCTCACGGTAGTTAGCCTTGATGGGAACCTCGATTGTTTTACCTGCTGTGTTTGCGATAAGACCACGCATACCGGCAAGCTGACGAAGCTGAGAATCGTTACCACGGGCACCGGAATCAAGCATCATATTGATCGGGTTGTACTTGTCGAAGTTTGCCTTGAGTTCCTTGGCAACCTCCTGAGTGCAGTTCTCCCAGATCTCGATGACCTTATCCGAACGCTCGGAGTTGGTAATAAGTCCTCGTTCATAGTTGCGGTTGACCTTATCAATCTTAGCTTCTGCCTCAGCGATAAGCTCTGCCTTCTTCGGCGGAATTGTAGCGTCGAAAGCCGCAACGGTGATACCGCTTCGTGTGGAGTGCTTATATCCCTGAGCCTTGATATTATCAAGCATTTCCGCAGCTACGGCTGTGCCGTGAACACGGATACACTTGTCAATGATCTTGCCGAGATTGCCCTTCTTAACAAGGAAGTCAACCTCAAGCTTGAACATACTGTCGATATCTTCGGGGTTACGCTCAACAAATCCGAGATCCTGCGGAATAGGATTGTTGAAGATAACCTTACCGAGAGTTGTCGGAACAAGACGTGTGTATTCAACACCGTTGATCGTCTTCGTCATACGAATCTTGATTGACGAATGGAGGGTGATAATGCCCTCATCGTATGCCATAATAGCTTCCTCAACGTCACGGAAAGCCTTGCCCTCGCCGGGTTCGCCCGGCTTCTCAAGAGTAAGGTAGTAGGAGCCGAGGATCATATCCTGAGTCGGAACGGCAACAGGACGTCCGTCCGAAGGCTTGAGGAGGTTGTTAGCGGCAAGCATGAGGAATCTCGCCTCAGCCTGAGCCTCTGCCGAAAGAGGAACGTGAACAGCCATCTGGTCACCGTCGAAGTCGGCGTTGAAAGCCGTACATACGAGAGGATGAAGCTTGATGGCACGTCCCTCGACAAGAACAGGCTCGAATGCTTGGATACCGAGTCTGTGAAGCGTAGGAGCACGGTTGAGCATTACAGGGTGATCCTTGATAACGACCTCAAGTGCGTCCCAGACCTCGGGATGTACCTTTTCAACCATCTTTCTCGCAGACTTGACGTTGCCTGCCTTTTCTGTTTCAACAAGACGCTTCATTACGAAGGGCTTGAACAGCTCAAGAGCCATCTCCTTGGGAAGACCGCACTGGTAAAGCTTGAGCTCAGGACCGACGACGATAACCGAACGGCCTGAATAGTCAACACGCTTACCGAGAAGGTTCTGACGGAAGCGTCCCTGCTTACCTTTAAGCATATCGGAAAGAGACTTGAGTGCTCTGTTATTCGGACCTGTAACGGGACGTCCACGTCTGCCGTTGTCAATCAGGGCGTCAACAGCCTCCTGAAGCATTCTCTTTTCGTTGCGAACGATAATATCGGGTGCGCCAAGCTCAAGGAGCTTTTTAAGGCGGTTGTTACGGTTGATGACACGGCGGTAAAGATCGTTAAGGTCAGATGTTGCAAATCTGCCGCCGTCGAGCTGAACCATAGGACGGATATCCGGCGGAATTACCGGAATAACATCGAGGATCATCCACTCAGGCTTGTTGCCGGAGGATCTGAAAGCCTCGATAACTTCAAGACGCTTGAGAGCCTTTGCTCTCTTCTGAGCCGAAGTACCGTTAAGCTCCTCACGAAGCTCAACGGAAAGAGCGTCAAGATCAACTTCCTGAAGAAGAGTCTTGATAGCCTCGGCACCCATACCTGCCTTGAAATCGTCCTCGTACCTTTCACGGTACTCCATATATGATTTTTCGTCAAGGATCTGCTTCTTCTCAAGCGGCGTATCGCCGGGATCGGTGACGATGTATGATGCGAAATAGAGAACCTTTTCGAGGTTTCTCGGTGTAATGTCAAGAACAAGACCTATTCTTGACGGGATTCCCTTGAAATACCAGATGTGAGACACGGGAGCTGCAAGCTCAATATGTCCCATACGCTCACGGCGAACCTTGGCCTTGGTAACTTCAACGCCGCAGCGATCGCAGATGATGCCCTTGTGACGAACTCTCTTATACTTTCCGCAGTGGCACTCCCAGTCCTTGGTAGGTCCGAAAATTCTCTCGCAGAAAAGTCCGTCTTTTTCCGGCTTCAGGGTACGGTAATTTATGGTTTCGGGCTTGGTTACCTCACCGTAAGACCATTCTCTGATCTGTTCGGGTGAAGCAAGACCGATCTTAATTGATTCAAAGGTATTGTTTTCCAATCTGAATGCCCCTTTTCCTTAAATCTGTTATATACAACTTGCAGTCTGTTATCAATCAAAGCTCTCTTCATCATCGGAGAACATATCGTCCATATCCTCAAAGATATCGTCGAAGGAGTCTTCTTCCTCCTCGTCCTCGATGAAGTTGCCTTCCTCGTCCTCAAGGGCATAACCCTCGGCACCCTCCATGTCATTGACCTGAGTGAATGCCTTGTCATCGGAAGCCGTGAAGCCCAGCTCATCGTCAAAGTTCTGCTTGAGGTCGATCTCGTTCTCGTCCTTGTCGTAAACACGAACATCGAGACCGAGCGACTGAAGCTCTTTGACAAGAACCTTGAAGGACTCCGGAATACCCGACTGGGGAACATTGTTGCCCTTTACGATTGCCTCGTAGGTCTTAACACGTCCGACAACGTCATCGGACTTAACTGTAAGAATTTCCTGAAGTGTATAAGCTGCGCCGTAAGCTTCGAGCGCCCAAACTTCCATCTCACCGAAACGCTGACCGCCGAACTGAGCTTTACCGCCGAGCGGCTGCTGAGTAACAAGTGAATACGGTCCTGTGGAACGGGCATGGATCTTATCGTCAACAAGGTGGAGCAGCTTGAGGTAGTACATGATACCGACCGTTACGGGGTTATCAAACTTGCGTCCGGTGCGTCCGTCGGTAAGGATCGACTTACCGTCCTCACGGATACCGAGATCCTTGAACATTTCCTTGATATCCGCTTCGTGTGCGCCGTCGAATACGGGAGTCATAACTCTCCAGCCGAGATGCTTTGCGGCAAATCCGAGGTTAACCTCAAGAACCTGACCGATATTCATTCGGGACGGAACGCCCAACGGGTTAAGAACGATATCAAGCGGGGTGCCGTCCTCAAGGAATGGCATATCCTCCTGAGGAAGAATACGGGAAACAACACCCTTGTTTCCGTGGCGGCCTGCCATCTTGTCGCCGACAGAAAGCTTACGCTTCTGAGCAATGTAGCAACGAACTACCTTGTTTACGCCGGGGCTGAGCTCGTCGCTGTTCTCTCTTGTGAATACCTCAACGTTTACGATGATACCGTACTCACCGTGCGGCACACGCAGAGAGGTATCTCTGACTTCCTTAGCCTTTTCACCGAAGATAGCACGAAGAAGTCTTTCTTCGGGGGTAAGCTCGGTTTCTCCCTTGGGAGTAACCTTACCGACGAGGATATCGCCTGAGCGAACCTCCGCACCGACGCGGATAATTCCTCTGTCGTCAAGATCCTTGAGAGCGTCATCACCGACATTCGGGATATCTCTTGTGATCTCCTCGGGTCCGAGCTTGGTATCTCTTGCTTCGATTTCAAATTCTTCTATATGGATTGATGTATAAACGTCGTCTCTGACGAGCTTTTCGTTGATAAGAACGGCGTCCTCGTAGTTGTAGCCCTCCCATGTCATAAAGCCGATGAGAGCATTCTTACCGAGGGAGATTTCACCGTGATCGGTTGCGGGGCCGTCAGCGATAACATCGCCTGCCTTGACCTCCTGTCCGAGTTCAACGATCGGTTTCTGGTTGATACAGGTACCCTGGTTGGATCTCATAAACTTTGTGAGATTGTATCTGTCGATACCCTGAGCGGTCTGAACCTCAACATAGTCTGCGTTTACATGAACAACAACGCCGTCATTCTTACAGAGAACAACTGTACCGGAGTCAACCGCAGCCTTGTACTCCATACCGGTTCCGACTATCGGAGCCTCGGTGCGAAGAAGAGGAACTGCCTGACGCTGCATGTTAGAGCCCATCAGCGCACGGTTTGCGTCATCGTTCTCAAGGAACGGAATCATTGCCGTAGCCACGGAAACGAGCATCTTGGGCGAAACGTCCATAAAGCTGACTCTGGAATTGTCGATCTCATGGAACTCGTCACGGTAACGTGCCATAACCTTACGTCTGACAAAACGGCCTTCCTCATCGAGAGGCTCGTTGGCCTGAGCAACGATAAACTCGTCCTCCTGGTCTGCCGTCATATAGACAACCTCGTCAAGCACCTTGCCGTCAACAACACGTCTGTAAGGAGCTTCGATGAAGCCGTATTTGTTAATCTTTGCAAAGGTAGCAAGGTAGGAGATAAGTCCGATGTTAGGACCTTCGGGAGTCTCAATGGGACACATACGTCCGTAGTGGCTGTAATGAACGTCACGGACTTCAAATCCTGCACGGTCACGGGAAAGACCGCCGGGGCCGAGAGCCGAAAGACGGCGCTTATGAGTAAGCTCGGCAAGGGGGTTGGTCTGATCCATGAACTGTGAAAGCGGTGAAGAACCGAAAAACTCCTTAATCGCCATAAGCACGGGGCGGATGTTGATAAGAGTCTGAGGAGTGATCTTATCGTCGTCCTCCTGAGCCTGGAGAGTCATTCTCTCACGGACTACTCTTTCCATTCTCGCAAGACCGATTCTGAACTGGTTCTGGAGAAGCTCGCCGACGGAGCGGATGCGACGATTGCCGAGGTGGTCGATATCGTCGGTCTTACCGATGCCGAAAGCGATCGAGTTGACATAGTTTATTGATGAGAAAATATCGTCGATTGTAATATGCTTGGGAATAAGGTCGTCGCAGTGATCCTTGAGAAGTCCGAGGAGAGCCTCGTCGTCCTCAACATCAGCCTCGAGAATCTCTTTAAGAGCGGCAAATGAAACCTTTTCGTTTATACCGATCTCATCGAGCTGTTCCTCGGTGAACTGCGGGAAATACGGCTTGATATCAACCATGCCGTTGGAGATGACCTTGATCTCCTTATCGTCGTCAACCTTGACGAATACGACCGACACGCCGGACTGCTCGATTTCAACAGCCTTTTCCTTGGAAACGATCTCGCCCTCGTCGGCAATTACTTCGCCGGTGAGAGGAGCAACAACAGGCTGGGAAAGAGTTGCGCCGACAATACGGTCAAACAGAGACAGCTTCTTATTATACTTGTATCTGCCGACTCTGGAAATATCGTAACGGTACGGATCAAAGAACAGATTGTCAAGATGAGTCTGTGCAGTTTCAAGAGTTGCAGGCTCGCCGGGACGGAGCTTTTTGAATACCTCCATAAGAGCTTCCTCGGTATTCTGCGTCTCATCCTTCTCAAGGGTTGCCTCAATTCTGGGATCATATCCGAAAAATTCACGGATATCGGTGTTGGAGCTGAGTCCGAGGGCTCTGATAAATGTTGTGATAAAGATCTTCCTGTTCTTGTCTATACGGACATAGAAAAGATCATTTACATCGGTCTCGTACTCAAGCCATGCGCCTCGGTTGGGGATAACCGTGTTCGAGTAAAGCTCGATACCTGTCTTATCATGAGTCATATCGTAGTAAACGCCCGGCGAACGAACAAGCTGTGAAACAATCGCACGCTCGGCACCGTTGATGATAAAGGTACCGCTGTCCGTCATAATCGGGAAATCACCCATGTAGACTTCGCTTTCTTTTACGACACCGGTTTCTTTGTTGAGAAGACGTGCCTTGACACGCATCGGTGCGGAATAACTCGCATCGCGCTCCTTGCACTCTCTGATGGTGTACTTCGGCTTGTCGTCCATTCTGTAATCGACAAACTTGAGCACCCAGTTACCGGTATAATCGGTAATGTCCGCAATGTCACGGAATACCTCTTTAAGTCCGGTTTCCAGAAACCACTTGTATGAGTCCTTCTGCACCTCAATGAGGTTTGGCATTTCCATAACCTCTTTGATTTTGCCGAAGCTCATTCTGGTTCTGCTGCCCCTTGCAACGGGAGAAACATTCGTCATTGACTAACCACTCCGTTCTTTTTATTTTCGTCCGTGTGTTGGATATGCACTTGTTAATTTTGACAGTTTTTGCTCCAAAAAAGAGCATAATTTGTCCATAGAAAAAATACCTAAGGACACACAAGTCCATTATAATCGTTATAGCATTATAATGCATTGGCTTCAAAAAGTCAAGCAAAAAATAATGAAAATTTAAAAATTTTCTAAAATATGACAATTTCAACAAAATATCTAAAAATTGTAGATAATATATTGAAAAATTATACATATATATGATATAATGATTATCATAAATTAGAAAAGGAGTGTGAATATGCCCAATACTGCTGTGCAGGAGGCGGAAAATCAAGAAATAGACCGGATTAACGAACGCTTGGCTGCCGACAGAAATCTTAATAAAAACAGACGCTACGTCGGCACTAAAGAAACGCTCGCCTATATCATCTATGATATTTCCGCCAGCTTTAACATTTCAAAGTATAACGACATCTTCATCACAGACATAGTTCAGATCGGACTGCGTTTCCAGACGATCCTGACCTTTATTAACGGTATATGGGACATTGTCAACGACATTTTCGTTGCAGCCTTCATTGATCGGACAAGAACAAGATTCGGAAAATTCAAGCCCTACCTTGTTTTGTATGCAGGTCCCGGATTGCTTTTCAGCTTCTTTTACTGGATGATGCCGATTTTCTTTGCCGGAATGGGACCGTACAACACCACCAAGCTGGCTTCCTATCTGGTTTTCCAGATACTGAATGAGCTTGCCGGCACAATCAACGGTATTGCCAAAACCGGTATGCTATCGACAATCACGCCTAATGTTGTTGACCGAACACGTCTGATAACTCAGGCAAACCTGCTTTCCGGCTTCGTTGAAAAAGGTCCGGAAATCCTGATGGGGCTTCTGATTGACGTTTTCAATAACACAGGCAGGGGCAAACAGCTTTCAAGACTATTCGTCACCGCCGGTCTTATAACCTCGCTTGCATCGGGAATTATGGCTCTTTACTTCTCGCTTGTAGCTAAGGAACGTGTTATTCAAAAGACAGAAAAGCCAAGGATTTTTGACGGAGTTAAATCAATTATCACCAACAAGCCTTTGCTTGTTTTGACATTGACAGAATTTTTAAGCGCACTGAGCATAGGCTCAGGAACGAACTATTATTACATAAACGTTCTCGGCCTTGCTTCAATGACAACGATAGTCGGTATTCCGGGCGCATTTGTCTCCCCTGTCAGCTATTCATATGTTACAAAAGCAAGAGAGCATTTCTCCACAAAAGCTCTGTGGATAGCAAGCTCATTGATTCCAGATGGACTGATGCTCGGAGTATTTGCGGTCGGAGCTATCAACAACAACTATAAGAAACGTGCCGCAATGATACCTGCCTTTATGATCCGTGAAACGATATTTATGACCGTATACGGAATCAGCAAGGTTATTCCCGAGGAGATGCGTAACGAATGTATCGACTACGGCGAATGGAAAACAGGCTTCAGAACAGAGGGTATGACAGCGGTTGCAAAAGGTTTGGCAACCAAGCTTGTTTCAACTCTCGGAGGAACGCTGAAGACATTCATACTAAGCCGCATCGGCTATCAGGAGGGCGCAGGCTACGGCAACCAGTCGTCTCATACTGAATTTATGCTGTTTGCAATGTGTACAATTATTCCCGTATGCACAGGTGTCTTAGGACTTATTCCCAAGTTCTTCTATCCCATCGATGCGGAAACACGAGACAGAATGTACAGAGAGCT
>JAEDFL010000052.1 GCA_016292785.1 Clostridiaceae bacterium
GCTCCCTTTCTTCAACACCCCCGGGTGTTGCTTTTGCCCGCTTGTCTTTTCTTGTCTTTTTAGTTCTGTTCCACTCTTTTATATTTTGAGGTGGGCTTGGGGTTGGGTACTATATATGGAGATAGAGGTAATTTACTTTATTTTTTTCCGTATATTCTCAATCTGTATGTGATTTAAACAAAGAACCTATATTTTATCTTTATTTACACTTATTTATATGTTCAGAAAAAGTTTTGAATTTATATTTTCTGTTTGTACTTCATTTTCTTTTTACGTCAAATCTTAAATCTTGTATTTATCCCCTCCGTCTCGTCGTTCCTCCTCGACACCTCCCCTTGCTTCAAGGGGAGGCTGAATTGGTTTCCGCAAACCTTAAAGTATCTGCGTCTAAAATCTAACATCTAAAATCTACAGTCTAATTCCACACCTCATCCGTCACTTCCTTCGTCAGTGCCACCTTCCCCTAAAGGGGAAGGCTTGCAGGGTTTCTGCAAACTTTTTCTTCTTTGGTGTTTAAAAGTATTATCTTCTGAAATCTGATTTATCTAAGTGATTGTAGAAAGATTTTTTCAAATCTTTTTTGTCTTCACTTATCCCCTCTGTCGCATAAATGTAACACCTCCCCTTGCTTCAAGGGGAGGCTGCCATTTACATTATTCTTAGTATTAAACTACATTCTTAGTATTCTACTACGCCCTCGTAAATCTTTTTCGTATCGCCGTTTACAAGGATTGTTTCATCGGTATAGGTAATGACAACATCGCCTCCGGGCATCTTGACGGTTACGTCCTCGCCCTTTGTGCAAAGTCCCATTTCCGTCGCGATAACGACCGCAGCCGCAGCCGAGGTTCCGCAGCCGAGACTTTCGCCGTTTACGGCTCTTTCGTAGCAGCGAAGCTTGATCGTGTTTTTGTCGATCATTCTCGCAATACCTGTATTGATGTATTCAGGAAGTATGCCCGAATTACGGATCTTATCGCCAAAAGCATTCAGGTCAACGCTGTCGATATTGTCGATGAAAACAATACAGTGCGGATTGCCGATAGTGACACAGCTTATGTCGATAGTCTCGCCGCCGATCTCAACCGGCTGATCTATAATCATATAGTTGTCCGTCTTCATCGGTATGCTTTCGGGATTGAAGTCGGGCTTTCCGATATCGACCTGAGCCGACCTTACCTCGCCGTTGAAGGAATACAGTCTTACGTTCTTCACACCGCAGTTTGTTTCGATCGTCATGGTCGTTTTTGGCACAATTCCGTTGTCATAAAGGAATTTCGCCGCACAGCGGATACTGTTCGCCGCCATAAGTGTCTGCGTTCCGTCGTCATTGTAAACAACCATTTTTGCGTCTGCAATATCCGACTTCTCAACGAGCACAACTCCGTCTCCGCCGATTCCGTAATGACGGTCGGTGAAGTTGATTGTCAGAGATTCGGGCGACGGTATCGTCTTGTTCATATTGTTGAAATAGATGTCGTCATTGCCCGTTGCCTGCATCTTCGTGAAGTTCAGGCGCATACGCTTTGAGCGCATATTGTTGATATCGACAAGCTCGGTGTTGCGCTGAGTGAAGCGGCTTGCAAGAATGTCGCAGAGGGCGTTCGCCGTGTCAAGCGACGTCAGACAGCAGATTGAAAGCTGAACGGCACGGCGATGAATTTTGATGAAATTGTCAATCGTCGATTTCGCCGTTGAGCCTGTGTAAACGATATAGTCGATCTTGCCTGTTTCAAGCATCTCGATGATATGCTTGCCGTCCGAGAAAGCCTCGATAATTTCGGCATTGATTCCTGCCGACTGAATCAGCTTGCCCGTATTGGGAGTCGAATAAATTTTAAGTCCGATATCGGCAAATTTCTTTGCAAGCGATATAACCTCCGGCTTATCCTTATCGTGGACGCTGATGAGCACGCCTGCGTTGTACTTCTTATCGTGGTAGGTGCTTTCACGGCCAACCTTGAAGCCTGCGGAAATAAGTCCCTTGAACAGAGCCTCGTTGAGAGTTCTGCCTATTCCGAGAACCTCACCCGTGGATTTCATTTCCGGTCCAAGCTCGGAGTTTACGTCGTTGAGTTTTTCAAACGAGAATACAGGAACCTTGATTGCAAAATACGGCGGTATCTTATAAAGTCCGGTACCGTATCCAAGCTCGATAAGTCTTGTTCCTACCATAACCTTTGTTGCCAGCTCTACCATCGGAACGCCCGTTACCTTGCTGATATAAGGAATAGTCCTCGAAGCACGGGGATTGACCTCGATAACGTAAAGATCGTTGCGGTAGATAAGATACTGGATATTGACAAGACCTTTCGTGCCGAGAGAAAGGGCAAGCTTTGTTGAAATATCAACGATCTTGTCAATCATACTGTCAAGGATATTATACGGCGGATATACGGCGATTGAGTCGCCCGAATGGACGCCGGCACGCTCGATATGCTCCATAATACCGGGAATGAGAACATCCTTGCCGTCGGAAATAACATCGACCTCAAGTTCCGTACCCATCATATATTTATCGACAAGAACGGGATTTTCGATCTTCTGCGAAAGAATGATATCCATATAACGCTCAACGTCCGTGTCGTTGTAAGCGATAGTCATATTCTGACCGCCGATAACGTATGAGGGGCGCAGAAGAACGGGATACTCAAGCTCGTTTGCGGCTCTGATAGCGTCCGCAGTATCCATAATCGTCTGACCTTTCGGTCTGCTTATGCCGAAACGCTCAAGCAGCTCGTCAAAACGTTCTCTGTCCTCGGCGATATCAATTCCCTCAGCCGAGGTGCCGAGGATCGGAATATTATTTTCATCAAGGAATTTCGTCAGCTTGATTGCCGTCTGTCCGCCGAACGCAACAACTACGCCGACAGGCTTTTCGACTTTGATGATATTCATTACGTCTTCGTCGTTAAGCGGCTCAAAATACAGTCTGTCCGCCGTGTCAAAGTCCGTTGAAACGGTTTCGGGATTGTTATTTACGATAACGACCTCATAGCCCAGCTCTTTCAATGTCCATACGCAGTGAACTGAGGAATAGTCAAATTCAATACCCTGACCTATTCTGATAGGACCTGAGCCGAGAACGATAATTCTTTCCTTTTCGCCTCTCGGAAGCTCTCTCGATTCGCAGGCGGTGTCGTAGGTCGAGTAGAAATACGGAGTTTCCGCCTTGAACTCTGCGCCGCAGGTGTCAACCATTTTATAAACTGCGTCAAGAGTCTTTTCGGGGAGCTTGCCTGCCATTTTGAGGATCGTTGCGTCCTTGTAGCCGAGCTTCTTGCCCTTTTCATAGTAATCCTCGTCAAGCTTTCCGCTTTCGAGCATCTTCTCATAGTCGGCAAGGTTTTTGAGCTTACCCAAGAACCACTCGTCAATCATCGTAATTGAATGGATTTCGTCGATGCTTACGCCCTCCTTGAGAGCCTTGAACACAGCGAAAATACGCAGATCGTCCTGCTCGTGGAGGCGTTCGATAAGATCCATATCCTCGGGGAATTTATTGTAATTAAGCGTGTCAAGGGAAATCTCCGCTCCCCTGACGGCTTTCATAACAGCCATTTCAAAGGTCGGAGCGATCGACATAACCTCGCCCGTTGCCTTCATCTGAGTGCCGAGCTTACGGCTTGCGCCGACGAACTTGTCAAACGGCCATTTCGGGAACTTGACGACAACGTAGTCAAGCGTAGGCTCGAAGCAGGCGCAGGTCTTTCCCGTGATATCGTTCCTGATCTCGTCGAGAGTATATCCGAGAGCGATCTTTGTTGTAACCTTAGCGATCGGATAGCCCGTAGCCTTTGAAGCAAGGGCAGACGAACGTGAAACTCTGGGATTGACCTCGATAACGGAATATTCGAAGCTTTCGGGATTGAGAGCAAACTGACAGTTACAGCCGCCCTCGATGCCAAGCTCGGTGATGATATCAAGCGAAGCGGAACGGAGCATCTGATATTCCTTGTCGGAAAGCGTAACGGCAGGAGCAATAACGATACTGTCGCCCGTATGAACTCCGACAGGATCAAAATTCTCCATTGAGCAGACGGCAATAACGTTGCCGACGCTGTCACGCATAACCTCAAACTCAATCTCTTTCCAACCGCCGATAAAACGTTCGACAAGGATCTGATTGATCGGCGAAAGTTCAAGTCCGTTGTATGCTATAATTCTTAGTTCTTCCTCATTGTAAACAACTCCGCCGCCTGCGCCGCCGAGGGTGAAGGCAGGACGGATAATAACGGGATAGCCGATCTCTGCGGCAATCTCAGCCGCATGATCTACCGTATTGGCAATGTCGGACGGAACGACAGGCTGACCGATCTTGAGCATCGTGTCTCTGAAAAGCTGTCTGTCCTCCGCCTTGTCAATAGCCTCGGCATTAGTTCCGAGGAGCTTTACACCCATCTTTTCAAGATAGCCGTTCTGAGCAAGCTGCATTGCTATTGTAAGTCCCGTCTGTCCGCCGAGTCCGGCAAGAATTGAGTCGGGGCGTTCTTTTTCGATAATTCTCTTGACTGTCTCCTGAGTCAGCGGCTCAAGATATATCTCGTCCGCAAGTGCGCTGTCCGTCATAATAGTAGCAGGATTGGAATTGACAAGCACAACATCAAGTCCTGCGTCTTTAAGAACACGGCAAGCCTGTGCGCCTGCGTAGTCAAATTCCGCAGCCTGACCGATAACGATGGGTCCTGAGCCGATAACAAGTACCTTTTTAATGTCTTTATTCAGCGGCATTGTCTTTTCCTCCCATCATTGAAATAAACCTGTCGAACAGGAACTTGGTGTCCTTCGGTCCCGAACAGGCTTCCGGATGGAACTGAACGGTGAAGATTGATTTACTCCTGTATTCCATACCCTCACAGGTACCGTCGTTTGCGTTGATAAAGCTCTCCTTGGAAAATCTTCTGTCAAGACTGTCCGCAACAACCGCATAGCCGTGGTTCTGGCTTGAAATATAGGTTCTGCCGGTTTCAAGCTGTTTAACCGGCTGATTTACACCTCGGTGTCCGTACTTTAGCTTCATCGTTTTGCCGCCCATTGCAAGAGCGGTGAGCTGATGTCCGAGACAAATTCCGAATATCGGGAACTTGCCGACAAGCTCCTTTATATTGCTGATCGGGACGATGTTTTCCTCGGGATCTCCCGGTCCGTTGGAAAGCATAATTCCGTCGGGATTCATTGCAATAATATCCCCGGCAGGCGTGTCGTAGGGCATAACCGTAACCTCACAGCCCCTCGCAACAAGCTCACGGACTATGTTTTTCTTTGCGCCGTAGTCCATCAGAGCGACCTTGTACCTTGAGTCCTTGTCGCCTACCGTGTATTTCTCCTTACAGCTTACCGATTTAACCGCATCGACAATTCTGTAAGCCTTTATTTCGTCATAATCTATTCCGTCAAGTGAGGAAACGATTCTTGCGTTCATAACGCCCTTTTCACGGATAATTCTCGTAATCTCACGGGTGTCAACACCGTAAACGCCGACTATACCCTGCTTTTTAAGGAAAGCGTCAAGGTCGTACTCCGTCCTGAAATTGGACGGCATCTCGCACCACTCCCTGACAACATATCCGCTGACATAGGATTTGTCGCTTTCAAAATCCTCCTCCATTATGCCGTAGTTGCCGATCAGAGGAAAGGTCTGCATAACGATCTGTCCGTAATAGCTGGGATCGGTGAGCGTTTCAATATATCCGCCCATACCCGTTGTGAATACAAGCTCGCCGAGAGCCTCACCCTCAGCACCGAAGCTTTTTCCTTCAAAAATGTGTCCGTCTTCAAGGACAATAAATACTTTTTTCATCATAATGTCGCCGCCATAACTGCTTTTATAGTGTGCATTCTGTTTTCCGCTTCTCTGAAAACGATTGACCTTTCGCTTTCAAATACCTCGTCCGTGACCTCAAGAGCGTCACAGTTAAATCTTTCGCCTATCTCCTTGCCAACCTTGGTCTTGTGGTCGTGATAAGCAGGCAGACAGTGCATAAACACAACGTTGTCCGCCGCCGCGTCCATAAGCTTCTGATTGACCTGATAAGGCATAAGGTCATTTATTCTCTCCTGCCAAACCTCCATAGGCTCACCCATTGAAACCCAAACGTCCGTATAAATAACATTTGCGTCCTTGACAGCCTCCATCGGATCCTCGATGAACTTCAGCTCACAGCCGTTTTCCTCGGCAAGCTTTTTGCAGGTGTCAACAAGGTCGCAGTCCGGGAAATACGCTTTCGGAGCGCAGGCGGTGAAGTTGATACCCATTTTCGCACAGCCTACCATAAGCGAATTGCCCATATTGTACCTTGCGTCGCCCATATAAACAAAGTTGATACCTCGAAGATAGCCGAACTGCTCCTTAATTGTAAGGAAATCGGCAAGAATCTGAGTCGGATGGAACTCGTTTGTCAAGCCGTTCCATACGGGTATGCTCGCATACTTCGCAAGCTCCTCGACAAGCTCCTGTTCGTAGCCTCTGTACTCGATGCCGTCATACATTCCGGAAAGCACTCTCGCCGTGTCGGCAATACTCTCCTTCTTGCCGATCTGAGAGCCTTCGGCAAGGTAGGTTGAACCCATTCCGAGGTCATTTGCACCGACCTCGAAGCTACACCTTGTCCTTGTGCTCGTCTTTTCAAATATCAGAGCAACATTCTTGCCCTCGTGCATTCTGTGCGGTATTCCCGCTTTTTTCTTGGCTTTGAGATCAGCCGCAAGGTCTAAAAGATATTCAATCTCCTCGCCTGTAAAGTCAAGCAGCTTGAGAAAGTCCCTGCCCTTTAAATTAACCATGGTATCACCTTTCTGTGTTTTATCTGTCAGTTAGAACAAAAGGGCTGTTCGTTCGGACAGCCCTTATTATAATACATTTAAATAAATTTTTCAACATATTCGATCTGCTTTTCTACGGAATCGGGACCTGTTCCGCCTGCTGAAATTCTCTTGGAAACACAGGTTTCAAGAGAAATCTCGACAAAAAGATCCTCCTCGAAAAGCTCGCTGTATTCTCTGTATTTTTCAAGCGGCATGGTTTCAAGCACCAATCCGTTGTCGATGCAATATGCAACGATCTGACCTACAAGCTTGTATGCACTTCTGAAAGGAAGCCCTTTCTTTGCAAGGTAATCCGCAAGGTCGGTAGCGTTGATAAAGCCCTTCTGAGCCGCCGAATACATATTCTCCTTGATGACCTTCATCGTTTCGATCATCGGAGCAAATACTTTAAGGCACTGCTTAACGGTCGCAATGCTGTCAAATATACATTCCTTGTCCTCCTGCATATCCTTGTTGTATGCAAGCGGTATGCCCTTGAGCACCGTGAGCATTGTGAAAAGATCGCCGTAAACACGTCCGGTCTTTCCCCTGACAAGCTCCGCCATATCGGGATTTTTCTTCTGCGGCATGATGCTCGATCCCGTTGTGAAGCTGTCGTCAAGCTCAATGAACTTGAACTCCCAGCTTGACCAGAGAATGATCTCCTCGGAGAAACGGGAAAGGTGCATCATAACCGTTGCAAATGCGCTCATAAGCTCAACGCAGAAATCCCTGTCGGAAACGCCGTCAATGCTGTTGAGCGTTATTCCGTCAAAGCCGAGCTGTTCGGCAACAAATTCACGGTCTGTATTGTATGTAGTGCCGGAGAGAGCGCAGGAGCCGAGGGGCGAATAATTCATCCTCTTTACTGCGTCCTCAAGTCTTCCGATATCACGGATAAACATCATAGCGTAAGCCAGCAGATGGTGTGCAAAGGTTATCGGCTGAGCACGCTGAAGATGGGTATATCCCGGCAAAATAGTATTTTTATTATCCTTGGCAACGGAAAGAATGGCGGCAAGCAAATTCTTTATCAGCGGAATGATCTCGTTTGTCTCGTCCCTGAGATAAAGTCTGATATCCACGGCAACCTGATCGTTACGGCTTCTTGCGGTGTGAAGCTTCTTGCCGACATCGCCTATACGCTTTGTCAGCTCGGACTCGACGAACATATGAATGTCCTCGGCGTCCATATCAAACTGAAGCTTTCCGCTGTCAAGATCGTCAAGGATCGACTGAAGACCTGCAAGAATTTTGTCACGGTCGTCGTCGGTGATGATCTTCTGCATTGCAAGCATCGTCGCATGCTTCATCGAACCCGTGATATCCTGCTTATACATCTTGCAGTCAAAGTGGATTGATGAATTGAAGTCATCGGCTTCCTTATTCAGTTCCTTGGCAAATCTGCCCGCCCACATTTTTTCCATAGCTGTAATTTCTCCAAATCAAAAATGAGATTATTCCAAACCGGCCTTTTTCTTCATCTTGGCCATAACCTTGGTCGGAAGTCCGTAAAGGTTGATAAATCCTGCGGAATCCGCCTGGTTGTAAACCTCGTCCTCGTCGAAGGTTGCGATCTCGGGATCGTAGAGTGAATACGGAGAGGTTACGCCTGCCGGAGTGATGTTGCCCTTGTAAAGCTTAACGGTAACATCGCCCGTTACGGTCTTCTGAGTCTCCTTAACAAAAGCAAGGATAGACTGAGTAAGCTTAGAATACCACTGAGCGTTGTAGACAAGCTCACCGAGCTTATGACCTACAAGAGCCTTGTAATGTGAGGTTTCCTTATCAAGAGTGATCGTTTCAAGAATCTCGTGAGCCTTGTAAAGGATTGTTCCGCCCGGAGTCTCATAAACACCCCTTGACTTCATGCCGACAAGTCTGTTCTCAACGATATCGAGAAGTCCGATACCGTTTGCTCCGCCAAGCTCGTTGAGCTTTGTTACGATGCCTACGGAATCCATCTCAACTCCGTCAATAGAGGTCGGAACGCCCTGCTCAAAATGAATTTTAACATAGGTCGGCTTGTCCGGAGCCTGCTCGGGAGAAACGCCCATCTCAAGGAAGCCCTCCTTGTTGTACTGCGGCTCGTTTGCAGGATCCTCAAGATCAAGTCCCTCATGTGAAAGATGCCAGATGTTCTTGTCCTTTGAATAGTTGGTTTCTCTGTTTATTTTAAGAGGAACATTATGAGCCTCGGCATAGTCGATCTCCTCGTCACGGGACTTGATATCCCACTCTCTCCACGGAGCGATGATAGTCATATCGGGTGCAAATGCCTTGATAGCAACCTCAAATCTTACCTGATCGTTACCCTTACCTGTGCAGCCGTGACAGATAGCGTCTGCTCCCTCTTTTTCAGCGATCTCGCAAAGTCTCTTTGCAATGATCGGACGTGCAAGAGCCGTGCCGAGAGGATAGTTCTCATAGAGAGCGCCTGCCTGTACGCACGGGAAAGCAACCTCGTCAAGCATCTGCTTTGTAAGATCCTCGACATAGAGCTTTGAAGCGCCTGTCTTGAGAGCCTTTTCCTCAAGTCCCTCAAGCTCGCTTGCCTGACCTACGTTACCGGAAACGGCGATGATCTCGGGATCGTTGTAGTTTTCCTTGAGCCACGGAATGATTATCGACGTGTCAAGTCCGCCCGAATAGGCGAGAACGATTTTTTTGATATCCTTCTTATTCATAATAATTCCTCCGATATACAGAATTGTCTGTGTTTTATGCACATATATTAACATAAAATGTATATTTATGCAAGCTATTTTTTTACATTTTCAGCCTTTTCGTATATATGCACAAGGTATTTTCAAGCCGTAAAAAGATTATATGCAAAATTACAAATTCATGTAGCGTTTTATTTTGTTTTACAGCGTTTTTTGTGCGTTCCGTCTCATTTTTCTTTCATAAAAAGCTTTTGGGGCAGAAATTTTATACATAATATACAGTATTTATGCATTATAATGCAGTCTCACTGATGAGAAGCCTTTCCAGTTCTTTTGCCGCCGTGCCAAGGTGTTCCCCTTTTCTTTTCACTATGCAAACCGAACGTTCGGGGAATTTTTCCTTTATTTTCAGCACAGCAAGCCTGTTCTTTTCGCTGTCCTTTTCATAAAAAATACCGGGAACAAGACCAATTCCCAAACCTGCCTTAACAAGGGGAAGAATCTGGTCGGCGGTTTCAACCTCAATGTCGGGATCATATTTCAAGCCCTCGGCTTCAAAAAGCCGGGAGTAAATTTCATATGTTCCCGTCTGCTTGCCGAGAGAAATCAAAGGATATTTTACCATATCCTTCAGCTGCATTCCGTCCCTGGGCAAACGAAAAACATCAGGATTGTAAACAGCTTCATCTCTGATTGTCTTTATATGTTTATATGAAAAGTCTCCGATTTTTTCACCGGCAGCCGTTGTGACGGCAAAATCGACCGAACCGCTTTTCAAAGAGGAAAGAGCTCTCGGCGTTGTATGGTTTCTAAGCCTTATTCGGACGCCCGGAAACATCCGATGATATTTTTCAAGCACGGGAAGCATAACGCAATGCAGGGCAACCTCACTCATTCCGACCGAAACAACGCTGTTTTGCAAGCTTCTCTCAACCGAGATCTCCCTCTCGCCCGCTTCAATCTGCTCAAACGCAACCTTAACGTGCTCAAAAAGGCGTTCACCCTCAGCGGTCAGCGTTGTGCCGCTTCGTGAGCGGATAAACAGAGTGCATCCGAGATCCTTTTCAAGAGTTTTTATGGTTCTTGTAACATTCGGCTGGTTACTCATAAGCACCTGCGCCGCCGCAGTTATGCTACGATATTTTGCGACATAATAGAATATGCGATAATGGTCGTAACTGATTTGCAAGCTGCCGCCTCCATATCAATTTGATATTCAAAGATACAAAAAATATATTTTACATATATCAACAAATATATTATAATGTAAAAGTCTTAATTCGTCAAGAAAGAAGTGGTTGTTATGAACAAGGACTTAACCGTTGGCAAGCCCTATACTGTGGTATGGAAATTCTGTCTGCCCCTTTTCGGCAGTATAATCTTTCAACAGCTTTATAATCTTGCCGACAGCTTCGTTGCGGGTAAATTCATCGGCAATGACGCTTTGGCTGCGGTCGGCAACAGCTACGAGATCACCCTTATCTTCATTGCCTTTGCTTTCGGCTGTAACATAGGCTGTTCGGTCATCACCTCACAGCTTTTCGGCGCAAAGCGTTTCGGGGATATGAAGACCGCAGTTTACACAACGCTGATCTCGGGCGGTGTATTGTGTGCGATGCTGATGCTTATCGGACTTTTGTTCTGCGGCAGCCTGCTGAAGCTCATCAATACACCCGACAATATCTTTGCGGACTCAAAGCTGTATCTTCTCATATACATACTCGGTCTGCCGTTTGTTTTCTACTATAATATAGCTTCGGGAATTTTTTCCGCCCTCGGCGATTCAAAAACACCTTTCTTCTTTCTCGCCTGTTCATCGGTTGCGAACATAGCCGCCGACATACTCTTTGTTGCAGGATTTAAAATGGGAGTTTCGGGCGTTGCGTGGGCAACCTTCATCTGTCAGGGAGTAAGCTGTCTGCTCGCTGTTTTCTTTGTTTTCAAGCGTTTTGATAAAATAGAAACCGACAGGAAGCCTGCGGCATTCTCCTTTGAGCTTCTGAAGAGGATCGCCGCTGTCGCCGTACCGAGCATACTCCAGCAAAGCTTCATCTCTGTCGGCAACATTATTTTGCAGAGCGTAATCAACGGCTTCGGCTCGGGAGTTATTGCAGGCTACTCCGCATCGGTAAAGCTCAACAACCTTGTTATCACCTCATTCACAACGTTCGGTAACGGAATATCAAACTACACGGCTCAGAACCTCGGCGCACGCAAATTTGAGCGTATTAAGGAGGGCTTCAAGGCAGGCGTCAAGCTCACCTGGATAATCTGTATTCCGATTATTGCTCTCTATCTGACGGCAAGCCGATATCTTATGTACGTCTTCCTTGACAGTCCGACGGGAGAGGCGATGGATACGGGAATTATGTTCCTTAGAATAGTTACACCATTCTATTTTATCGCCGCCGCCAAGCTTGTCTCCGACGGAGTTCTCAGGGGCGCAGGACAGATGAAAGCCTTTATGGCAGGCACATTTACCGACCTTGTCCTCAGAGTTGCGTTTGCCGCCGTACTTTCAACAACGGCACTCGGCTCAACTGGAATATGGTGCTCATGGCCTGTCGGCTGGGTGACAGGCGGAATGATCTCGGTCATATTCAGCTTTAAATATATGAACAGAGTAAAGTACGACGGAATAATCTGACCTATATAAATCGCTTTATTTATCGGTAAAGCGATTTATTTTTTGACAAGAGTGTATTATATGTGTTAAAATAAAATTTGGTGATTTAATGAAAATCGGTAATCTTGAAATAAAGGGACATGTCTGTCTTGCTCCGATGGCAGGGGTGGCTGACAGAGCTTTTCGAGAGCTTTGCGTTAGCTACGGAGCGTCCTGCGTAATCAGCGAAATGGTAAGCTCCAAGGGACTGACAATGCAGGACAGAAAGTCGAAGGAGCTGCTGTTTCTCTCCGAAAAAGAGCGTCCTGCCGGGGCGCAGATATTCGGCGACGATCCCGAAATAATGGCAAAAGC
>JAEDFL010000053.1 GCA_016292785.1 Clostridiaceae bacterium
GAAACCGCCCTTGCCTATTCGATAGCAACCGCCGATGAAAAAGAAATAGATGAAATAAATATTTTGCAGGCAACCTACCTTGCGATGAAACGTGCGTTTGACGGTCTGAGCATTAAACCCGATATGGCTCTTGTTGACGGCAACCGTGATCCAGGACTCGGCGTTCCGACACGCACGATAATCAAGGGCGACGCAAACTCAATGTCGATTGCCGCCGCTTCGATCCTTGCCAAGGTGACAAGGGATCGCTTTATGCTTGAAATGGACGAAAAATATCCCGAATATCAGTTTGCCAAGCACAAGGGCTACGGTACAAAGCTTCACTATGAAATGCTTGATAAATACGGTGCGTCGGAAATTCACCGAATGACCTTCTTGAGGAAATATTATGAAAATAAATAAGTCGGGAGTCTGGGGCGAAATCTTTGCCGCAAGATATCTCAGGGACAACGGCTACAAGATAATAACGGGCAATTTCCGCTCCCGTATGGGCGAGATTGACCTCGTGGCTCAAAAGGGAAAATATATGTGCTTTGTTGAAGTCAAAACAAGGGGAGAGGACAGCCTCTACGAAGCGAAAGAGGCGGTCGATTTTGCCAAGCAGGAAAGGCTGATCTCGACCTCAAAGCTGTTTATGAAAGCCTATCCGAATGATAAACAGCCTCGGTTTGACGTCTGCGAGGTATATCTCGACGCCGAATATAAGCCGCTGAAAATAAATTACATAGAAAATGCGTTTACGGAAACGGTTTAGCTGAGTTATTTTTCAATATAAAGTTGAATTGTTTTTTTACTTATGATACAATGATTGCAGATTTTACCGAAAAGGAGAGGTAATATGTTTTATACCAGCACAAGAGACAAAAGCATCAGAGTAACTTCCTCGCAGGCGATATCTCACGGCATTTCTGCCGAGGGCGGACTGTTCGTCCCCGAAGAAATCCCTCAGATCACAATGGACGATATCATTCGTCTTGCTGACTGCGATTATATAGAAAGAGCGAAAGAGATACTTTCCCTCTATCTCACCGATTTCACCGCTGAGGAGCTTGACTCCTGTGTTAAGGGCGCATACGGCGACGGCAAATTTTCAAGCGATAAGGTAGCTCCGCTCCACACTCTCAGAAAAGGAACCGAGATCCTTGAGCTTTGGAAAGGACCGACCTGTGCGTTCAAGGATATGGCGCTCCAGCTCCTGCCCCATCTGCTCACCGTTGCTTCGGCAAAGAGCGAGCCGGGCAAGCAGATTGTAATTCTTGTTGCAACTTCGGGCGACACCGGCAAGGCGGCGCTTGAGGGCTTCAAGGATGTCAAAAACACGAAAATTCTTGTTTTCTATCCCAATGACGGCGTAAGCCCGATGCAGAAGCTCCAGATGACCACCCAGGAGGGTGCGAATGTCGGCGTATGTGCGATCGAGGGCAACTTCGATGACGCACAGACGGGAGTAAAGAAAATTTTCACGGACAAGGCCGTTGCCGCAAAGCTTGCCGAGCAGGGAATGATGTTCTCGTCGGCAAACTCGATCAACTGGGGACGTCTTGTTCCGCAGATCGTTTATTATGTATCCGCTTACTGCGAGATGCTCAACAAGGGCGATATCAAGCCGGGCGACAAGATAAATGTTGTTGTTCCGACGGGCAATTTCGGCAATATTCTTGCCGCATACTATGCCAAGGAAATGGGCGTGCCTATCGGAAAGCTTATCTGTGCCTCCAATGCAAACAATGTTCTGACCGATTTCCTCAAGAGCGGAACATACAACCGTGTCCGTGATTTCTACACGACGGTTTCCCCCTCAATGGATATTCTTATTTCTTCAAACCTTGAAAGGCTTCTGTTCCTGCTTTCGGATATGGACGATTCTCTTGTCAGAGAGTGGATGTCCGAGCTTTCGGAAAAGGGCGAATACAAGGTAAACGACGAGGTTTTCGCAAAGCTCAGCGAGCTGTTTGACGCAGGAAGCTGTGACGACAACGGCACAAAGGCTTGCATCGCAAAGGAATATAAGGAGCATAAGTATCTCTGTGATACACATACGGCGGTTGCCGTTTCGGTTTATGAGGACTACGCAGAGAGGACGGGCGACAGCACTCCGACGGTGATCGCATCAACGGCAAATCCGTACAAGTTCAGCAAGGCTGTTCTTGATGCGGTATGTCCGGGAATGTCAGCGGAGCTTGACGAGTTTGAAATGGTTGACGCCCTCCGCAGGGAGACCGGCGAGGTCTGTCCGCCGCAGCTTGCCAACCTCAAGGGCAAAACGCCGAGATTTACCGGCTGCTGCAAGAAAGAGGATATGGAGCAGGTAGTTTTCGAGATGTTGAAATAAAAAGAAAACTGTCGCATTAAGACTTTTCGCAAGAGACTTCCCGTTTGGAAAGTCGGTGATGCGGTCTTAATGTGACAGTCCCTTTTTAAAGAAGCTTTACTTGCTTACATCGCTGCTCGGCTCAAAGGTTGCGCAGATCGTTTCTGCACAGGTGCAGGCGCTTGACGGGCCGACTTCGATCTGACCGGCTACGCACTTGCAGCCATCCTCGTTGTAAATGCAGTTGCAGGCATGGCACTTGATATCCTTGATTTCGTGCTTCATTGTAAACTACCCCTTTCTCGGATTTGTGAAACGCTTCACAGCTTTATTATCTGTTGTAAAATTCTTTTTATTCGTTTTTAGGGAGGTGAAGAAATGTCACTATTTGCCATTGCGGATACGCATCTTTCGTTCGGCACGGATAAGCCTATGGACATCTTTGAAGGCTGGCAAAATTTTGAAGAAAAACTTCAAAAAAACTGGAATGCCGTTGTGACGGAAAAGGACACCGTTGTCATTGCCGGCGATATATCGTGGGGAATGAAGCTTGAGGACACGCTGGAGGATTTCAGATTTCTTGACAGCCTGAACGGAACAAAAATCGTGATGAAAGGCAACCATGATTACTGGTGGGCGACAAAAAGCAAGACAGAAAAGTTCCTGAAAGAAAACGGAATTGAAAGCATAAAAATCCTTTTCAACAATGCCTATAAGGTTGGCGATACGGCGATCTGCGGTACGAGAGGCTGGTTTTTCGACTGCTCAAAGAACGAGGATCAGAAGGTGCTTGCCCGTGAGGTCGGCAGACTGAAAACGAGCATTGCCGAGGCGAAAAAGCTCGGCGGTGAGGTGATCGCATTTCTTCATTATCCGCCGATCAGCCTGACAGAGACCTGCCGGGAGATTTATGATACGATCGTCGGTGAGGAGATTAAGACCTGCTATTACGGACACCTCCACGGCAATTCGGTCAACTGGGCGTTCAGAGGAGAAAGCGACGGAGTGAAATTCGACCTCATCTCCGCCGACTACCTGCGCTTTTGCCCGAAGCTGATAAGGAAGTCTTGACATATCTCTCCTTATATGAGGGTAGATTTTCTGATTTCAAAGGTTAGACAATAAATTGTTTATAAAACATATCTTTGTCAATTCCTCAGCCAAGTTAGACTTTAGATTTTAGACTTTAAATTTTAGACGTGGAAAATTTAAAGCTTGCAGAAACTAATTCAGTCTCCCCTTATTGCAAGGTAGTTGAAAAATTTAATAAAATTTTAAAATGATATGATCTAAAGTCTAAGGTCTAATATCTAAAGTCTATTATCACCTCATCCGCCTCGTTCCTCGGCACCTTCCCCTCAAGGGGAAGGCTGAAAAAGACTTTAGATTTTAGACATTAGATTTTAGATGATAAAGCTTTGAAATCCGATGAAACTATACAAGGCTTCCCCTTGAGGGGAAGCTCCGCCGAAGGCGGTGATGAGGTGGAAAGTTAGACTTTAGATTTTAGACGTGAAAACCTTATACAAAACCATACAAGCGGGTTGAACGTAAAGCCGAGAGCCTTTACATTCAACCTTTTTTGACATTTTTCTTTAAACGTAAGGAGAAATTGCGAAAAATATTTTCGGAAATAATAAAAATTTTTAAAAAAGGTATGGAAAAAGCGAAAAACATCTGCTATAATACAAAAGTTAATAGGTATTTGTGGAAGTATGTACGGCTCCGGAATACCACACAGGAGGAAGTTTTTAATGTTAAAATCAGCTAACAAGACAGAAACGAACGTTTACACTCTTGAAGTCACCGTAAGCGGCGAGGACTTCAACAAGGCTATTCTTCAGGCTTATAACAAGCAGAAGAATAAGATTCAGCTTCCCGGCTTCCGTAAGGGTAAGGCTCCGCTTAAAATGATTGAAAAGTTCTACGGCGAGGGCGTGTTCTATGAGGATGCGCTTGATATCGTATATCCCGATGTTGTCAGCGACGCCATCAAGGAGGCAGGCATTGAGCCTGTTGCCGCTCCCCATGATCTTGATGTAACCAAGATCGGCAAGGACGGCGTTGAGATGACAATGAAAGTTACCGTTAAGCCTGAGATCACGATCGAGAACTATAAGGGTATCGAGGCTGACAAGGGCGATGCTTCCGTTGTTGCGGACGACGTTAAGAAGGAGCTTGCTTCCATGCAGGAGAGAAATGCCCGCGTCGTTACCGTTGACGACAGAAAGGCTAAGAAGAATGACATTGCCGTTATCGACTTTGAGGGCTTCGTTGACGGAGTTGCTTTTGACGGCGGCAAGGGCGAGAACTATGAGCTTACACTCGGCTCGGGTCAGTTTATTCCCGGCTTTGAGGATCAGATCATCGGTCACAAGACAGGCGATGAGTTTGATGTAAACGTCACGTTCCCGACCGAGTACACTCCCGAGCTTGCGGGTAAGGACGCAGTATTCAAGGTTGTTCTTCACGAAATCAAGATGAAGGAGCTTCCGGCTCTTGACGATGACTTTGCAAAGGATGTTGACGACGAGGTCGAGACTCTTGCCGAACTCAAGAAGAAGATCAAGGCGGAGCTTTCCGAAAAGAAGAAAGAGGACGTTGAGAGAGACTTCGAGAGCGCAGTTCTTGAGAAGGTTGTTGAGCTAGTTGAGGGTGAGATCCCCGAGGTTATGTACGACAACAAGCTTGAGGACGATGTTAAGGACTACGAGAACAGACTTGCACAGCAGGGTATTCCGCTTGACACATATCTTCAGTATATGGGCATGGACAGAGACAAGTTTAAGGCGAGCATGAGGGACAACGCCGTTAAGCAGGTCAAGCTCCAGCTTGCGGTTGAGAAGATTGCAGAGCTTGAGAAGATTGAGGCATCCGATGAGGAGGCCGAGGCTAAGCTCAAGGAAATGGCAGACGCATATCAGCTTAATGTTGAGCAGGTCAAGAAATGGGTTAATATTGAGGATGTTAAGAAGGACGTCGTCGGTAAGAAGACGGTTGACTTCCTTGTTGCCAACGCTAAGGCTGTCGTAGCCGAGAAGCCGAAGAAGACAACGAAGAAGGCTGCTAAGAAGGACGAAGAAAAGCCGGCTGACGCTGAATAATTTTGCTTTCAAATGATTATAATTTATGCGGATGGATGGCTCTTTGCCATTCATTTGCACTATTATGACACTTGAGAAAAACCACGAAACAACTCGAACGGAGGAATAAATATGGCACTTGTACCTTATGTTATCGAACAGACCAACAGGGGCGAACGCTCATACGATATTTTTTCACGCCTTCTCAGCGACAGAATTATCGTTCTGTCCGACGAGGTAAATGACGCAACGGCAAGCCTTGTCGTCGCTCAGCTTCTTTTCCTTGAGGGACAGGATCCCGATAAGGATATCAGCCTTTACATCAACAGTCCCGGCGGATCGGTCAGCGCAGGCTTTGCGATCTATGACACGATGCAGTATATCAAATGCGATGTTTCAACGATCTGCATGGGTATGGCGGCTTCGATGGGTGCTTTCCTGCTTTCATCGGGCGCAAAGGGCAAGAGAATTGCCCTGCCTAACAGTACGATTATGATTCATCAGCCGCTCGGCGGCGCACAGGGACAGGCAACCGAGATCAAAATCGTTGCCGACCACATACTTAAAACAAGGGAAAAGCTCAACAAGATCCTTTCGGAGAATACCGGCAAGTCGATAGAGCAGATCGCACTCGATACCGAGCGTGACAACTATCTTTCGGCTCAGGAGGCTATGGAATACGGTCTTGTTGACAAGGTGCTTTACAAAAGATAAATCAGGGGTGTAACGATGCCAAGAGATGATGAAAGACGTGAAAAGAGCGTTCGCTGTTCCTTTTGCGGCAAGACCGACGGACAGGTTGAGAAGATAATCGCCGGTCCGGGAGTTTATATCTGCAACGAGTGTATTGACCTTTGCAGTGCCATTATGGCGGAGGAACAGGCGGCCGCAGGCAGAGCCAGAAAAAAACAGGCTAAGGACTTCAAATTGCCGACTCCCATGGAGATCAAGAAAGGTCTTGATGAGTACGTTATCGGTCAGGACGAAGCCAAGGTCACTCTCAGCGTCGCTGTTTACAATCATTATAAACGAGTTTTCAAGCAGGACGAATCCGATGTTGAAATTCAGAAGAGCAATATTCTGCTCCTCGGTCCGACCGGTGTAGGAAAAACTATGCTTGCACAGACGCTTGCCAAGATAATTGATGTTCCGTTTGCGATTGCGGACGCAACAACGCTCACCGAGGCAGGATATGTCGGCGAGGATGTCGAGAATATTCTTCTCAGACTTATTCAGGCTGCCGATTTCGATATCGAAAAGGCGGAGCGCGGAATAATCTACGTTGACGAGATCGACAAGATCGCAAGAAAATCCGAAAACCCGTCAATTACCCGAGATGTCAGCGGCGAGGGCGTACAGCAGGCGCTTCTGAAAATCGTCGAGGGAACGGTTGCGAACGTACCTCCTCAGGGCGGCAGAAAGCACCCCCAGCAGGAGTGCATACAGGTTAACACATCAAACATTCTTTTCATTTGCGGCGGAGCTTTTGACGGCATTGAAAAGATTGTGGAGAAAAGGATCGGCGGATCGGCTCTCGGATTTGAAGCGGAAATCAAGGATAAGGACGCCTTCTCTGTTGAAAACGCAATGTCAAAGGTCGTTCAGCAGGACATCACCAAGTTCGGTATCATTCCGGAGCTTGTCGGACGTCTGCCCGTTATCGCAACTCTCAGGGAGCTTGATGAGGACGCTCTTGTGAGCATTCTCACAGAGCCGAAAAACGCTATTGTCAAGCAGTACAAATCCCTGCTTTCAATGGACGGAGTCGAGCTTGACTTCACTCCCGAAGCTCTGAAAGCGATAGCGAAGAAAACGCTTGAGAAAAAGACGGGCGCAAGAGGTCTGCGTTCCATTATGGAAAACCTCCTTATGCCGATTATGTATGCCGTGCCGAGCGACAAATCCATTGTCAGCGTGCAGGTGACAGAGGACTGCGTTGAAAACAGTGCGCCTCCTTTGGTTGAGCACAAGAAGAGAGCAAAGCTCGACGCATAGAAGCTCGATATATAAACGAATATAACTGCCGCAGTGAAGTGATGTTCATTGCGGCGTTTTCTTTATTATTGTATGCAGGTGTTTGAAAAAATGAAAAATTCAGAAAAAATTAAGCAAAAACGCAGTTGAACACCTGATTATGGCAGAAACGGGAATAAAAAGTTGAAAAAAATCTCTTAATAATGTTTACATCTCAAAAATAACGTGGTATTATTATGGGTGGTAAATTAGATTGCTATTAACTTTACAAGGAGGAACAAAGAATGGCAAGAAAAAAGTTAACCATGGATGGTAACACCGCTGCCGCTCACGTATCATATGCGTTTACGGAAGTTGCGGGTATCTATCCTATCACTCCGTCAAGCCCGATGGCAGACTACGTTGATCAGTGGTCGGCTCAGGGTCGTAAGAACATTTTCGGCACAACAGTTAAGGTTGCAGAAATGCAGTCCGAGGCCGGCGCATCGGGTACCGTTCACGGCTCTCTTGCAGCAGGCGCTCTGACAACGACCTACACGGCTTCTCAGGGACTTCTCCTCATGATCCCCAATATGTACAAGATCGCCGGTGAGCTTCTCCCCTGCGTATTCCACGTATCAGCCCGTTGCGTAGCTTCTCATGCGCTTAACATCTTCGGCGATCATTCAGACGTTTATGCCTGCCGTCAGACAGGTTTCGCAATGCTCGCTGAAACAAATCCGCAGGAAGTTATGGATCTCGGCGCAGTCGCTCACCTTGCAGCTATCGAGGGCAGAGTTCCTTTCATCAACTTCTTCGACGGCTTCCGTACCTCTCACGAGATTCAGAAGATCGAGGTTTGGGATTATGATGATCTCAAGGAAATGTGCGATTTGGATGCAGTTGCCGCTTTCAGAGAGAGAGCGCTCAATCCCGAGCATCCCGTAATGCGCGGTTCTCACGAGAACGACGATATCTTCTTCCAGCATCGTGAGGCCTGCAACAAGTACTATGACGCAGCTCCGGCTATCGTTGAGAAGTACATGGACAAGGTCAACGCTAAGCTTGGCACAAACTACAAGCTCTTCAACTACTACGGTGCAGAGGACGCAGAGAACGTTATCGTTGCTATGGGTTCAATCTGCGACGTTGCAGAGGAAGTTATCGACTACCTCACCGCTAAGGGCGAGAAGGTAGGTCTTATCAAGGTTCGTCTTTACAGACCTTTCTCGGTTGAGAAGTTCGTTGAGGCTATTCCCGCAACCTGCAAGAAGCTTGCTGTTCTTGACAGAACAAAGGAGCCGGGTTCAATCGGTGAGCCTCTCTTCCTTGACGTTGTTGCCGCTCTCAACGCAGCAGGCAAGGACGGTATCAAGGTTATCGGCGGCCGTTACGGTCTCGGTTCCAAGGATACACCGCCGTCAAGTGTATTCGCTGTTTATGACGAGCTCAAGAAGGACGCTCCCAAGGCTCACTTCACAATCGGTATCACAGACGATGTAACCTATCTTTCACTTGAAGAGAAGCCCTCTCCGAACACAGCGGCTGAGAGCACGATCGAGTGCAAGTTCTGGGGACTCGGCGGCGACGGTACAGTCGGCGCAAACAAGGACTCCATCAAGATCATCGGTGACCACACAGATAAGTATGCTCAGGCATATTTCCAGTATGACTCTAAGAAGACCGGCGGTATCACTATCTCCCATCTTCGCTTCGGTGACGAGCCGATCAAGAGCCCATATTATGTAAACAAGGCTGACTTCGTTGCCTGCCACAACCCGTCATACATCGAGAAAGGCTACAAGATGGTCAACGATGTTAAGCCGGGCGGAGTATTCCTCATCAACTGCCAGTGGGATGCTGCTGAGCTTGCTGAGAAGATGAACGCCGAAACAAAGCGCTACATCGCAAAGAACAACGTTCAGCTTTACACGGTTAACGCTATTGACATTGCCGCAGAGATCGGTCTCGGTAAGCGTACAAATACAGTTCTTCAGTCCGCTTTCTTTGCTCTTGCAAAGGTTCTTCCTGTTGACGAGGCTATCGGCTACATGAAGGAAAAGGCTCAGAAGTTCATGAAGAAGGGTAAAGAAATCGTTGAGATGAACGAAAAGGCCATTGACGCAGGTGCAACGGCATTCGTTAAGATCGACGTTCCGGCTGACTGGGCAGACGCTGTTGACGCTGAGGTCGAGGTTAAGACCGAGGGTCCGGCAAAGCTTGTTGAGCAGGTTGAGAGCATCATGAAACCCGTAGGTCATATGGACGGTTATGAGCTTACAGTCGGCAACTTTGAGAAGCACGTTGACGGTACGTTCGAGCAGGGCGCATCGGCATATGAGAAGCGCGGCGTTGCTGTTATGGTTCCCGAGTGGAACGCAGAGACCTGTGCAAAGTGTAACAAGTGTGCATATGTATGTCCTCACGCTACTATCAGACCTTTCGCCCTCAATGACGAGGAGAAGGCGGCAGCTCCGGCAGTTACAAAGTTTGCTCCGAAGCCGATCGTAAAGACAAACTACACATATACTCTTGCAGTATCACCGATGGATTGTATGGGCTGCGGCGTCTGCGTAGGCGTTTGCCCGACAAATTCACTCAAGATGGTATCCCGTGAGAGCCAGGATGAGCAGCAGGCAGCATTCGATTACTGCGTTGCCAATGTTGACGAGAAGAAGGATCTCACAGCTAAGATCAACGTTATCTCTAGCCAGTACAAGAAGCCTCTCCTTGAGTTCTCAGGCTCCTGCGCAGGTTGTGCGGAAACATCATATGCCCGTCTTATCACTCAGCTCTTCGGCGACAGAATGTATATCTCCAACGCAACAGGTTGTTCTTCAATCTGGGGCGGCCCCGCAGGCACATCACCGTACACCACCGACAAGAACGGCAAGGGTCCGGCTTGGGCAAACTCCCTCTTTGAGGATAATGCAGAGCATGGCTACGGTATGTATCTCGGTCAGCAGGCAATCAGAAGCAACCTCATCGAAAAGGTTGAGGCTCTTGCAGCTAAGGACGGCGTAAAGGCAGAGGTTAAGGCTGCTGCAGACGCTTACCTTGCAACAGTTAATGACGGCGCAAAGAACGGCGAAGCAACTGAAGCTCTTGTTGCAGAGCTTGAGAAGTGCGGCTGTGACGCTGCTAAGGAAATCCTTGCTCAGAAGGATTACCTCTCCAAGAAGTCCGTATGGATCTTCGGCGGCGACGGCTGGGCATACGATATCGGCTTCGGCGGACTTGATCATGTTCTTGCTTCGGGCGAGGATGTAAACGTTATGGTATTCGATACCGAGGTTTACTCAAATACAGGCGGACAGGCTTCCAAGGCTTCTCAGATCGGTCAGGTTGCACAGTTCGCAGCGGCAGGTAAGGCAATCGCTAAGAAGAGCCTTGCTGAGATCGCAATGTCCTACGGCTACATCTATGTTGCACAGGTTGCTATGGGCGCAGACCAGAACCAGACTCTCAAGGCTCTCCAGGAAGCTGAGGCTTATCCGGGACCGTCACTTGTTATCGGTTATGCTCCCTGTGAGATGCACAGCATCAAGGGCGGTATGGTTAACTGCCAGGCAGAGATGAAGAGAGCTGTTGAGTGCGGCTACTGGAATATGTTCCGCTACAATCCGGCACTCAAGGCAGAGGGCAAGAACCCGTTCACGGTTGACTCAAAGGTTCCCGCAACAGAGGGCTACCGTGCATTCCTTATGAACGAGGCTCGTTACTCAGCTCTTACACGTTCGTTCCCGGAGAGAGCAGAAAAGCTCTTCGAGAAGGCAGAGGACGGCGCAAAGGATCGTTATGCTCACCTTCAGAAGCTGGTTAAGCTCTACGGTTCAGAGGAATAATTTCCGAATAAAATACCGGAATATATAATAATGGCTTGTATTGGAATTTCCGATACAAGCCATTTTATTGTGTTCAATTATTATTTGTGAGCGTTAAGGAAATCGGTTGTGACCTCGGAAAGCTCCGTAGCTCTGTTTTCGATGCACTGATGACCTCCGTTTGCAACCGTGTATTTCTCTGCGTTCGGGAAAGCGTCGTTGACCTGCGCCTTGATTGAGCCTGCCAGGATAATATCTTTCTCCGCCTGACAGAGAAGCACGGGACAGGTGATTTTATCTGTGTTTGCCATATCGGTCGGTCTGACGTTATACATCATCTCGCACATTCCTGCACCGAAGCCGTTGTACTGTACGGGAGCGGTCACTCCGCTGACATCGTAGGACATTGCAAAATCCCAATCGTTCGTTGCGGCATAAATCACCATGCGGACAAGCGGCGTGATTTTTGTGAAGTATTTGAAGAACACGTTCATCGCAAACTCCATTGCGGTCGAGGTGCAGATGCCTTTTGCCCACTGCGGAAATTCATTCTGCGGACACGGACAGTAGAGAAGCAGAGCCTTGACGGGCATTTCAATCGCAAGGTTTATTGCAACTCCGCCGCCCATCGAATGACCTGCAATTATCCATTCTTCGGCAGGGGCGATACCGAGCATAAGTTGTTTGACAAGCTCCTCACGGTCAACGATCTCCATATCCTTTGTTTCTCTTGTGGAATAGCCAAAGTCCGGAAGATCGACAAGCACACATTCGTAGCCGTCTGAACTCATTTCGTCAGCCATGTTCTGCCACGAAAATGTCGAACAAAGGAAGCCGTGAAGCATCAG
>JAEDFL010000010.1 GCA_016292785.1 Clostridiaceae bacterium
GACCCTCTGCTTGTAAGGCAGATGCTCTCCCAGCTGAGCTATGCTCCCATTCGCCGTTATTCCTTACGTCGTTGCTCAGTACCGCAGCGACATTCATTACTTTACCATAACATTAAGGTTTTGTCAATAGTTTTTTTAAGTTTTTATTTTTTCTTTGCCGATTGGAGCAGTCTTTTTATTTCGGCACCGCTGAAATTATATTTTTTATCGCAGAACTGACAGCAGACCTCCGTGTTCTCCTCGGCCGAAAGCTCCTCGAGCGACTGTACGCCTGTCGATATCAGAGCCGCCTCCACCCTCTCTCTGGAACAGTTGCATTTATATTTCGGATTTGAGGTATCAAGGACATCAAGATCAAATTCCCCGAGCACTTTTTTGCAGATATCTTCGGGAGTCAGTCCGTCGCAGAGCATTGAAGTTACAGACGGAATACCGCTTATACAACGCTCAACGGCATCAATCGTGTCGTCAAGAGCCGTCGGAAGAAGCTGAATTATAAAACCGCCTGCCGCTTTAATCGAAAGGTCGGGATTGACAAGCACACCGAGAGCGCAAACCGACGGAATCTGCTCGCTGATTGCATAATAGCTCGTGATATCCTCTGCAATTTCGCCGCTAACAAGCGGAATCTGACCGACGTAAGGCTCCTTGAGATTGAGATCCTTAATGACCGTCAGGGAACCGTCCGTTCCTACAGCGCCTGCCACATCAAGCTTGCCTTTTTCATTGAGCGGTATTTCAACAACGGGATTCTGAACATAACCCCTTGCATTGCCGAAGCTGTCGGAAACAGCCATAACCGTACCCGACGGTCCGCCGCCGTTTATCCTCAGGGTTATGCTTTCGGTTTCTCCCTTGAGCATACTTCCCATCAGGCTCGAAGCCGTCAGAAGTCTGCCGAGAGCCGCCGAGGTGACGGCTGAGGTTTTGTGTATCTGCTGTGATTTTTCTACCATATCCGTCGTTTCGGCAGCCATAATCACAAGAGTGCCGTCCGTTGAAATACATCTGACTAATTTATCCATTACAAATCCTCCGTTTCGGCAGCCTGCTGTTTCTGAGGCTGCTTAAATCCCGTATACCGTGCAACAAAAACCGCTCTCTCGGTCGTTTCGTTTAGCTCACGGTCGCTCATTTCATCAAAAATATGCAAAATTTCAAACTCCGCATCGCTGAGCCATTTCTTATAATCCTCTATCCTGTACGCTCTCTCGGTAAAATCTTCCGAACTGCGGTAATATGCGCCGCCGTCACATTCAAATATATCAAGAGAAATATCAACGCTGTCATCGTCGTTGAGGCAGTTCTGCCAAACGCAGTAGACCTCGTCGCAGTCATAGACAAAGGTGTTGTTTCCGAGGATTTCTCTGTGCTTATATATTGTATTCACGTCAAAAATAAATATTCCGCCGTGCTCCATAAACAAACCGACTTTTTCAACGGTTTTTTTCACATCGTCGGCACAGCTCAGGTGATTGAGACTGTCAAGCATACATACCGCTCCGCTTATCGTCCCGTAAAGGTCAAGCTCCGTCATATCCTGACAGAGAAAGAGTACATCTGCATTTTCTTCATACTTTTTTGTCTGAGCCTGTGAAAGCATTGCATATGACGAATCAATTCCGATCATATCATATCCTCGCTTTGCAAGCTCAAAGGCAAGACTTCCCGTTCCGCAGGCAAGGTCAAGAATAGGCTCCTTACCCTTCACCTCGTAGCGTTCAAAAAGCGTACTGATAAAATCGGCACGCTTTTTATACTCAATATTATCGGTCAGCTTATCGTAAACCTCCGCAAACGCATTGTAACCGCTCATTCTCCGTCTTTCCCGTTCATTCTGTCGAAAACGAGGTCGTATCCGCCGCGTCCGTACTGCAGTGAACGGTTAACACGGCTGACTGTCGCTGTGCTTGCGCCGGTTTCCTCAACAATTTCGCTGTATACCTTTTTCTCCCGGAGCATCTTCGCAACAACAATTCTCTGTGAAATCGACTTCAGCTCATTTACCGTGCAAAGATCCTCAAAGAAATCATAGCACTCATCGACCGATTCAAGATGAAGTATTGCATTAAAGAACATATCCGTGTTTTTATCTCTAAGATTCTTTTCCATTTATAAATCCTCTCCGTTTTTATTACTCTTTTTCTATTTTATCACATTAAACCGCAAAAGTAAAGCTTTATTCAAAATTATATTCCGAATAGTGTCCCGACGCCGGTCCTATAAGAAGCGAGGTGCATGCCACGAGGACAATATCCGGCTCGGTTTTTTCAATATAATTTATTATACTTCCGTCAAAATATCTGCCGTCAACAAGATCAATTCTTTCAACGGTCTGCGCCAGATACGGAACAACGCTTTTGTTGTACGAGCCGCCGATAACAAGAATTTTCACTCCGTTTTTACAGTCATTGTTTTTTATCGAAGTAACTGCCTTGTTTCCGTTGAGATATGCGGAATATGCCGAATAATTATAAAAATCTTCGTTGTTCAGATAGGATTTGTTAAAAAGAACCTCATCAAAGCTTCCCGTTATCGGTGAATCCGTGTTGTAGGTCACGGTGAAGCTTGTCTTTTTCTTAGGATATATAATGCTGATATCCTCGGGATCGGCAAAGGTCAGGGTTGCAAGCCTTCCCTGAGAGCCGAGGAATATTTTTTCGTAAACATCAACATTATAATTATTTATATCCCCGATACCGGTGTCCAGAGAATATCCGAAATTCAAATTGAGCATATCGGCAATTTTTCCTGCCGCCCAGACTCCCGTTTCGGGCTTCCAGTGGTGATCGGTTTTAAAGAAGTTTGAATACCAATTTCCGCCCTTTTGCATCAATAATTCACGGATATCAACATTCTTAACGTTTTCGGAGTTCAGCTTCTCAAGGAGCTTGTCGGCATTGATATTGTTGTAGTCCGTCATTCCTTCGGGGAGCTGATTGTCGTTCTTTTCCTCCTTTGACGGATACTGGATATATGCAAAATCAATTCCTTTTTCTTCAAGAATATCGCTGAACCATTTCAGACTTTTCGCAGGAGAATCCGTATCTTTTTCGGTAGATTCAAGCGTCAGATATCCGTTTTTCATTACAGCAACCAAATCGGTTCCCGAAATAACGCTCATTCCCACAGCCTTATTAAAAAGCGCATTGGTCTCAACATATTTCATTCTGCCGGGGAGAAGCTTGGAGGTATAATAGTCCACGCTGTCCTTTATCTTGTTTACAAAAGAAAGATAAACGGATTCGCCGTCCTCCGAAGTTTCCTGAGCTTCAGCCTCGGTTTCCGTCTGAGAGCTTTCAAGCTCAAATTTGTGTTCACCGTCAAAAGGATATTTTTCCGGCCATTTACAGTCAATCTTATCTTCCTCCGAGAAATACAAGCCTGTTTCCGCCTTGGGAGTCTCTCCGTAATCTCCGAAAAGTTCGACACGGCATACTCTGTAACACACGGAGCCGAAAAAGACGGCAATAATACAAATAAAAGCAACGCCCACGAAATACGAAGCCTTGATTTTTTTCATATTATGCACCACCTTTTATCAGAAATTGAAGTAAATAAACGGGTTGTATGTTCCCTTGATTGTATAGGTAATCGAGATCAGGAACAATGCGATCATCACAATGCCTGCGGCAACAGCAAGCACCGTCTTGCCCGACTTGAGCTTATTTTTGATTGCACGCAAAATCGGGAAACAGCAGACAATACCCAAGATGAGGAAGAACTTATAGTTGGAAAGATAGAAAACCGTGTCGCTGTCATAAAGCGGAAGTGAGCCAAAACCGAACATAGCCTTGAGGAAAGTCCAAGCAGAGGAAATATTATCCGACCTGAACAGAACCCATCCGATTATAACCGCAAGCATCGTATATATGTGACCGGCAAAGCCGAGCTTTTTCGTGAAGCCGGTGAGCTTCTCAACAGTAAGCAGAACAAAGTAGAATAAGCCCCAGAGCACAAACGTCCAGTTGGCACCGTGCCATATTCCCGTCAGAGTCCAGACGACGAAAAGATTGAAAACAAGTCTTGATTTTTTCACCCTGCTTCCGCCGAGCGGAAAATAGACATAATCCCTGAACCATGTGCCGAGCGAGATATGCCATCTTCGCCAAAACTCGGAAACGGACTTTGAGATATAGGGATAATCGAAGTTTTCAAGGAAGGTAAAGCCGAACATCTTGCCAAGACCGATTGCCATTTCGCTGTAACCGGAAAAGTCAAAGAAAATCTGCAATGTGTAGGCAACTGCACCGAGCCATGCGGAGGCTACGGAACCGACCTCGCTGTCAAATATTCCGTCAGCAACCATAGCGACGTTGTTTGCGATAAGCACCTTCTTGACGAAGCCTATCATAAAACGGTAAGCTCCGTTGGCAAAGTCGTCAAAATTCTCGTGTCTTTCCCGGATCTGATCAGCAATAGTCTGGTAACGCACGATGGGACCTGCAATAAGCTGAGGGAAGAAAGAGATATAGAGGGCGGTGTTGCAGGGGTTTTTCTGCACCTCTCCATCGCCCCGATAAACGTCGATAACATACGACATCGCCTGAAACGTAAAGAAGGAAATGCCGATAGGCAAGGTTATGTTCAAGGTATCTATATCGGTATGGAAAAGGGCATTGATGTTTTCAAGAGCGAATGTCAGGTATTTGAATACAAAAAGTATTCCGAGATTTACCGCAACGGCGGTAACAAGAGCAAGCTTACTCTTTTTATTCTCCCTGTTCCTGTCAATGACAAGTCCGAGAATCCAGTTTATAAGCACCGAGCCGAGCATCAGAAGGACATATACAGGCTCGCCCCACGCATAGAAAAATATACTCGAAAGCAAAAGTATTGCATTTTTTACCGAAACAGATTTAAAGAAAGGATTATAATATGCAATCAGAACAACGGGCAAAAACAGAAACAAAAATGTTGTTGATGAGAAAACCACACTATCCCTCCTTTAATCATGGATTTTTGTTATTATACTATATAATAGAAACAATTTCAACAGTTAATAAACGAATTTACTTCTCCCATCTCCGTTTATTGACAAATAAAAAAGGGTATAGTATAATTTAGAAAACATTTTTGAGAATAGAGGTAATCTATATGAATATCGCAATCGTTCTTGCAGGAGGTTCCGGCAGCCGTATGGGTATGGTTGACCGACCGAAGCAATTTATTGATATCTATGGCAAGCCCGTAATCATTCACACTCTTGAGGCTTTTGAAATCAACGAGAAGATAGACGCAATCTGCGTTGTCTGCGTCAAGGCATGGCAGGACGATCTTTCCGTCTGGCTCAAGGAATACGATATCCGCAAGGTGCGCTGGATCGCCGACGCAGGCTCTTCACGTCAGGAATCCTCCCTCAACGCTCTCAATGCAATTCAGTCGGAGTGCAGCGGAGACGATTATGTAATCATCCATGACGCCGCAAGACCTCTCGTTTCTCAGAAAATCATCAATGAAAATATCGAAAAGGTCAAAGAGTTCGGTGCATGCGACACAGTTATTCCGGCTCACGACACTATAATCAAAAGTCTTGACGAGAAAACTCTCGACTCAATCCCTATGAGAAAGGAGCTTTATCTCGGTCAGACTCCCCAGTCGTTCAAGTATTCCATTGTCAGGAAGGCTTATGACGACTATTTTGCCCTCCCCGAGGATAAGCGTCCCGAAATGACCGACGACTGCGGACTTGTTCTTTCCTCCGGAATAACCATCGGTATGGCTATGGGCGACAAGCTCAATATGAAGATCACAACAATGGAGGATCTGCTCCTTGTTAAATCCATTGTCAGGGCCGGAAGATAAGGCAGAAAGGACTGGTAAATTTTGTTTGCCAAAAGTTACAAAATTACTGAACCTAAGAGATTTGAAATATTTGTTGAGGACATCAGAAACGAAAACGTTCTCGTCCGTCCCGACTATCTGGCTGTATGTAAGGCCGATATCCGATATTATCTCGGAAACAGAAGCCTCAGTATACTCAAAAGGAAATTCCCGATGAGCCTGATTCACGAGGCTACGGGCGTTGTTGTCCGTGACAAGAGCGGCGAATTTAAAAGCGGACAGAGGGTTGTTCTCCTCCCCTGCCGCAGGTCGGAATGTGACGGATCAAAGTGCGAGGTCTGCGTCAGAGACAATCCGCATCTGCTTGACAACTACTGCCCGGAATCAAAGTTCTGTTCAAGCAACTATGACGGTTTTTCAAAGGAGCTTATCGACCTTGACAAGGAATATATGATTCCGATACCCGATGAAATCGGTGAGGAAGCTGTTTTTTCGGAGCTTATCTCGGTCGGCTGCTGTGCTCTGAGAAGAGCCGGTTTTTCTGAGGGCGAAATCGTTAAAAGCGTTACGGTATGGGGCGACGGAATAATGGGATATATCATCTCCCTCGTTGCAAAATACGGTTTCGGCTGTGAGGTAAATATTGTCGGACTGAGCAAGGAAAAGCTTGAAAAATTTGACTTTGCAAACATTTACTATTCAAACGATATTGAGACCTTGCCGAGAATGTCTGTTGCGATCGAGGCCGTCGGCGGAAACGCATCGGGCATTGCCGCAAATCAGGCTATCGACAAGCTCTATTCCGGCGGAAAGCTCATTCTTTCGGGCGTTGCGAATGACAATGTGCCGCTCAACACAAGAATGGTGCTTGAACACGGAATATCCATCAGAGGAACAACAAGGAGCGTCCGCTGTGACTTTGAAAAAGCGGTAGAGCTTCTCAGGATTCCCGAATTCAGAGAGCATATCAAGGCTCTTTTACTCTCCGTCAGGGAGGTCAATAATATCAGAGATTACTATGCCGTATTCGAGGAGGAGTCGAAGTCCACGGCACTCGGCAAAAATATAATGAAAATATCATTCTGATCCAATGTTCAACGGGTATTCGCGGATTCCTGCCGTGCATATCCGTTATTTTTTTATACGAAAATAAAATAATTGTTGACACGGCTATGCAACGGTGCTATAATCGCAATATAAAACAGAATATGGTTTCGAGTATAGCTCGGATGATAGAGGTGCGGTGCTTTACAAGTAGCTTTCGCAGGAAAGGCAACACAGAAAGTGAAAAGATTGACCGCCGAAGCGTGGGGATCTGCCTTGTGAACCATGGCTGGGACGTTGCAGAATATGTAACGTACTGTCACAGCTTGTATGTGGAGTGCTGTCATGTAATAGTCGTTATGACATGGTTGGTATGAAGACACGGAACCATGTCGTTTTTTATTTTTATTGCAGGAGGTTTTATTGTGAAAAAGTCAAAAAAAATCATTTTGGCGATCGCCTGCGTCATAATAGTCGCTGTTCTTGCAATCGCCAAGGTAACAGACGGTTCTGTTGCAACGGTTAAGTGTACCGACTGCGACGGAACGGGAATCGTTCACGAGGTTGAATGTCCCGTTTGCGGCGGCTCGGCGGAGTATGCGGGTAAAAACTGCACGGCTTGCTCCGGTGTAGGTGTGCTTAATGACGCCGAGTGTGAAAACTGCGGCGGAGAGGGCGAAGTCAGAGCTTCTTTCTGGGCTCTTGTTCCCCCTGTTATCGCTATTGCCCTTGCTCTTATAACCAAGGAGGTTTACAGCTCCCTGTTTATCGGTATTGTTGCCGGAGCTATCCTCGGTTCGGATTTCGTATTCACCGGAACGATGGATATTCTTGTCAACGACAGCCTGATTGAAGCTGTTTCGGGAACTGCGGGTATTTTCATCTTCCTTGTTGTTCTCGGCGTTATCGTTGCCCTTGTCAACAAGGCGGGCGGCTCGGCGGCTTTCGGAAAATGGGCTCAGAAGCATATCAAATCCCGTTCGGGTGCGATGCTCGCTACCTTTGTTCTCGGCGTACTTATCTTCATTGACGATTACTTCAACTGCCTTACGGTCGGTTCCGTTATGCGCCCCGTAACAGACGGACACAGGGTTTCGAGAGCTAAGCTTTCCTACCTTATTGACGCAACGGCGGCTCCGATTTGTATGATCGCTCCGATTTCCTCTTGGGCGGCGGCTGTTGCTTCATATGCCGACGAGGGACAGGGAATTGCCCTTTTCATCAGAGCTATTCCGTTCAACTTCTATTCACTTCTCACCTTTGTTTTCATCATCGGTCTTACGCTTATGAAATTTGACTACGGTCCGATGAGAATACATGAGCTGAACGCAAAGAAGAACGGCGACCTTTATACCGCCGGAGATAAGGCAGAGGTTGAAGAAAGCAACCCATCTACAAACGGAAAGGTTCTCGACCTTGTTCTTCCGATCATTGTGCTTATCGCTGTATGCGTTTTCGCCCTCGTTTATGTCGGAGGAATTTTCGACGGAAGCGGATTTGTTGAGGCATTCTCAAACACCGACGCTACGGTCGGTCTTCCCTGGGGCAGCATCATTGCTCTTGTATTCACCATAATTTATCTTTGCGCAAGAAAGCTTGTTTCTTTCAAGGAAGCTATGGAGTGTATTCCCAAGGGCTTCATCGCCATGGTTCCGGCTATCCTCATTCTTACTTTTGCAACGTCTCTTAAAAACACCACGGCTGTACTCGGCGCAAAGCCATTCGTTGCCGATGTAATGTCAAACGTTGCAGGAGAATTCCAGAACTTCCTTCCGGCAATCATCTTCCTTGTTGCTTGTGTCATCTCCTTTGCAACAGGTACTTCATGGGGTACTTTCGGTATTCTCATCCCCATCGTTATCGCAATCTTCCCCACAGGTGCAATTCAGACAATCGGTATGTCTGCCTGCCTTGCAGGTTCTGTTTGCGGCGACCACTGCTCTCCGATCTCGGATACGACCATTATGTCCTCCGCCGGCGGTCAGTGCAACCACCTCAACCACGTTTCAACTCAGCTTCCGTACGCTATATCCGTTGCGGCGATCTCGTTCGTTATGTATATAGTTTCCGGCTTCGTTCAGAAGGCATATATCGTTCTTCCGATCGGAATCGTCCTTACCGTTGCTTTCCTCTTTGTAATGAAGGCGGCTATGGTAAAGAAGTACGGAAAAGAAAACGTATAAGCAGGTTTTATATCAATTCGGGACTGCGGTTCGCCGCAATCCCGAATTTTGCTGTTTTATGATAACTTTTTCGTTTTTTATACTTTACTTTTAAGGTAAAACTTGCTAAAATACAAATATATCTTTTTTGAGGTGATAATTATGTCAAAAAAACTCGGTGTGGCAGTTATCGGCTGCGGAAATATTTCCCGTTCGCATATACCGAATTATCTCAAGCTTGACAACGTTGAGGTACGTTACTTCTGCGATATTATTCCGGAACGTGCAGACGCCGCCGTTGAGACCTACGGCTGCGGCAAGGCAGTATACAACTATAAAGAGCTGCTCGGTCACGATGACATCGACATCGTTTCCGTCTGCACTCACAACGATTTTCACGCTCCTATCTCGATCGACTTTATGAGAGACGGCAAGGACGTGCTTTGCGAAAAGCCTGCGGCAAGAACTCTTGAGGAGGCTCTTGAAATGCAGAAGGTTGCCCACGAAACAGGCAGAATACTTTCGATCGGCGTTGTAAACCGTTTCGTCGATTCTGTCAATAAGGTAAAGGAGCTTATCGAGAACGGAACTCTCGGCGAGGTTTATCAGGTTTATATCAGCTTCCGTGCTCATCGCTCAATTCCCGGTCTCGGCGGAGATTTTACCACCAAGGCTGTTTCGGGCGGCGGAGTGCTTATAGACTGGGGCGTTCATTACATTGACCTTGTTCTCTACTGCCTCGGCGAGCCGACTCCCCTCACCTGCTCGGGCGTTGCTCACTGCAAGCTCGGCACGCCTATGGAGGACTATGTCTGCACAGGTATGTGGGCGGATGACACGAGCGACAGGAAAAACGGAACATATGATGTTGACGATTTTGTAACCGGTCTTATCAGAACAGACAAAGCCACCCTCACGCTTAACGGAGCATGGGCGCAGAACATCGGCGAACAGGAGTGCTTCGTTGATTTTCTCGGCACCAAGGGCGGCATCAGAATGCAGTACGGCGGAAAATTCAAGCTTTATTCGACAATGGGCGATATGCTCACGGAAATCACCCCTGACTACAAATCTACAGGCTTTGACTACGGTAAAGAGATTGAATCGTTTGTTGAGTCGGCTGTAACGAGAAAGCCGAATCAGGCTCACATTGACAAAGCGATAGTCACTTCAAAAATTCTTGACGCAATTTACAGATCGTCGGAGTCCGGCAGGGAAGTTACATTATAATCATTCTTTCGGAGGAAAAAACAATGGACATTAAAATCTTCAACAACGCCGAAGAAATCGCCTGTGCGGCAGCTCAGCTTTACAAAGAGCTGATCGCACGGAAGCCGAATGCGGTTCTCGGCCTTGCAACGGGTGCAACTCCCGTTCCTACATACAAAAAAATCATAGAGCTTTACAATAACGGTGAGATCAGCTTCAAGGATGTTACAACCTTTAACCTTGACGAATACTGCGATCTTGACAAGAACGATAAAAACAGCTACTACACCTTTATGCACGAAAATCTTTTCAACCATGTTGACATCAAGGAGGAAAACGTAAACTTCCTTGACGGCAACGCAGAGGACTGCGACGCAGAAAGCAAGCGTTATGCCGAGGCCATCAAGGCAGCCGGCGGAATTGATCTTCAGCTTCTCGGAATCGGCACAAACGGTCACATTGCCTTCAATGAGCCTGCCGACAAATTCACCGACGAGGCTTTCAAGGTCACTCTTACACAGAGCACGATCGACTCCAATCAGCAGTATTTCGGCGATGTTCCGATGCCGAGATATGCAATTACAATGGGTATCGGCTCAATCATGCGTTCAAAGAAAATTCTTCTCATCGCAACGGGCGAAAAGAAAGCAAAGGCAATTAAGGCTATGGTTTCGGGCGAGATCACACCGCAGATCCCCTGCTCAATTCTCAACGAGCATAAGGATGTAATAATCATGCTTGATAAGGCGGCGGCAAGCCTTATCGACTGATAATACATTAAACAGAAAAATCGGGACTGCTGTTCATTTCGGCAGTCCATTTTTATATTCTCAATCAATCAAGCGTTGAAAATATAAATAAATTGTAAAAAATATCGCATAAAACGAAAAAAATATTGTTTAGGTCTTGTAAAAAAATCGTAAATGTATTAAAATACTGTTGTTATGCTGACTTGTTATCGGCAACATTTCATTAAGTAAAGGATGAATACAATGGCTAATGAAAAGTCTAAGGCAGAACAGTACCGTGACGAGCGTAAGGCACGTATTGCAAAGTCTGCCAAAAAAAATGCACATAGCATGGAAAAGAGAAACACTGTGAAAAAGATTACGGGAAAGGTCATTTCCATTGTCCTTTGTGCGGTAATCGTTTTGGGAATCGTCGGATTTTCCCTCAACTATTACGGTGCTCTCCAGAGAGTAATCAGAATCGGCGGAGTCGGCTCGGAGCAGCCTGTTACAATCGCTGAGTACGAATACTACTACATGAGAGCTTACAACCAGGTCAAATACCAGGCTCAGTACTATGAGTACTACTATCAGACCAGCATGGGATATGACACAAGCCTTGCTCCCGACGAGCAGACTCAGACCACCAAGGACAAAGACGGCAACGAGATCACCTGGGCAGAAAAGCTTCATAACGACACAATCGAGCTTGTTCAGCTTCATAAGGCATATTATAACGAGGCTCTCAAGAAAGGTCTTGAGCTTGACGAGGCCGATAAGGCTTACATAGATCAGCAGATCGAAGGTCTTCGTGAGGAAGCCGAGGGCGCAGGTTCAGACGCAGACAGCGAAACAAAGGTTAAGTATTCCCTTAACGCATATCTTCGCAAGGTTTACGGCGGCTCGATCAACGAGAGATTCCTCCGCAAGCAGCTCAAGATTCAGCTCCTTGCTCAGAAATATCTGACCGAGAGAACCTCCGAGATCGCCGACGGATACGAGCAGGCAGATATTGACGCAGCTTACAAGAAGGACACCGCCAAGTATGATTTCGTTACATTCAGAGCTTATACATTCAACACAACCAAGCTTACCGCAGAGGAAAACGAAACCGATGATCAGCTCAAGGCACGTCAGGAAAAGGCTGACGCAGAGGTTAAGAAGAACGCTAACGACTTCTTCAAGGCTGTAAAGAATGAAGCTACCTTCATCGCAAAGGCTAAGGAGTTTAATAAGGATACGGAAAACTACGACGTTGATAAGGATACACTCTATTCAATGCTCAAGGACAGCGTTTCTCAGAATTTCTCTGAGGACGCCGCAAAGTGGCTCTTTGAAAGCTCGACAAAGGTCGGCACAACCAAGCTCTTCTCCGATGACGAAAACGGAAAGTATATTGTAGTTCTTGCTCTCAAGGCTCCTCATCAGGAGCAGACCGTAACAGCCCGCCACATTCTCTTCTCAACACAGGATCAGAATACGGGAAGCGATCTTTCCGACGAGGAAATCGCAGAGAAGAAAAACCAGGCTGAGGAAGTTCTCAAGCAGTTCAACGAGGGCAGCAAGACCGAGGAAAGCTTCGCAGCTCTTGCCGTTAAGTACACAGAGGACAGCGGTTCTACCTCAACCGGCGGACTTTACGAGAACATTTATCCCGGTCAGATGGTTGCCGAGTTCAACGACTGGTGCTTTGACGCAAAACGCCAGCCCGGTGATGTTGAAATCGTTAAGACCGACTACGGTTATCATATCATCTATTTCATCGCCAAGGACGGCACAGATTACTATGATTCTGCAATCCGTTCTTCAAAGGCAGATGAGGATATAGAGACAGAAACCAAGGAGTTGCAGGATGGCGACACCTACAAGGTAGGCTTCGGTCCCCGCCGCACCGAGTATGCGGAAAACAGAGCTGTCAAGAAGATCAAGTATCTTGTTGAGCTTGAAAAAGCTAACTCCTCTGCCTCATACAAATAAGCTGAAAACAGTATTATAATAAATTACTGCAAGTCATCCGAAAGGACGGCTTGCAGTTTTTGTTATCTTTAATGGTTTGTAAAACTATAAATCTCCACGTCTAAAGTCTGACGTCCGACTTCAGCCTTCCCCTTGAGGGGAAGGTGGCACTGACGAAGGAAGTGACGGATGAGGTGTAAAAAGCTGAAAAGCAAACAGAAATTAAATTTCATCAGATCTGCCCCACCTCATCACCGCCTGCGGCGGAGCTTCCCCTCAAGGGGAAGCCTTGCATAGTTTCATCAGATTTTAAAGTTTTATTGTCTAAAATCTAATATCTAAAGTCTAACATCTAACTTGCCCTCTAAATCAGCTTTGACGGCAACTTTTTATAATTAAATATGAACAAACTGTAAACAAACATTCTTTTCGTGCGGTCTATAACAACTATTTGTTATGGATCGCTCTTTTTTTGTCTACGGTTGAGGGGCAACCCTCGCAAACGGTTAACCGTATAAAAAGAAAGGAAGTATTTATGGCACTGGAAGAAAAAGAAAGACTGTTCTGTCTGTTCTTTTCTCAGACAAGGGACGCACGCTCCTCCGCCGCAAAGGCGGGTTACGGATTAAAAGCACGGAAACACGGGCTTGCCCTGCTGGAGAGAAGCGACATCAAAAAAGAGATTGAGCGGCTTGATAAAAAACGAAAGATCAACCGTGACGAAATAATCACAGGCTACCGTCAGCTTGCGTTCGGGAACATTTCGGACGCTGTGCGGCTGGCATATTCTGACGATAAACCTTTACTCGGAACGGAAAAGCTCGATCTTTTCAATGTCAGCGAGATCAAGCGTTCCAAGGGCGGCGGTCTTGAAATTAAATTCTTTGACCGTATCAAGGCTCTGGAGCATCTTGAACAGCTTTGCTCTGTCGGCGATGACGAATGTGCTCACCCGTTTTACAAGGCACTCGAAAACAGTGCCGCAAAGCTGAGGAATGATAAGCTTGAATAACGCACTTTCGTCCTTTAGCTCTTTCTCGGAAAAACAGCTTGAGGTCATGACATGGTGGTGTCAAAACTCCGACAATAAGGACTATGACGCTATCATATGTGACGGAGCAGTCCGTTCGGGAAAGACAGTTTGTATGTCACTTTCTTTTATTGCCTGGTCATTCTCGGCTTTCTCAGACACATCATTTGCGATTTGCGGAAAAACAATAGCATCACTCAAGAGGAATGTTATCACTCCATTGAGTCCAATTTTAGCCTCTCTCGGCTTCGCAATCAATCTGAAATCGTCGCAGAATTATATTGAAATGACCTATCGGAATACAGTCAACCGTTATTACCTTTTCGGCGGAAAGGATGAAGGCTCTGCGGCTCTTATCCAAGGAATGACGCTCGGCGGAGTTCTGCTTGACGAGGTGGCTCTTATGCCCCGTTCATTTGTTGAGCAGGCTATTGCAAGATGCTCGCTCGAAGGCTCAAAGCTTTGGTTCAACTGTAACCCCGAGCATCCGATGCACTGGTTCTACCGTGAATGGATTCTCAAAGCGAAGCAGAAAAACTGCCTTTATCTTCACTTCACAATGCGTGACAATCCGTCACTCACACCCAACATAATACAGCGGTACGAAAGCCTTTACTCAGGTGCATTTTACAAGCGTTTTGTTGAGGGCAAATGGGTTGCGGCTCAGGGCGTTGTTTACCCGATGTTCAATGAGGAAATACACGTCAGGACACCTCCCAAAGCGCAGATGATCAGCCGCTTTTTCATCTCCTGCGACTATGGCACGGTCAATCCCTGCTCCTTCGGTCTGTGGGGCGAATACGAAAGCTGCTGGTACCGCATCCGTGAGTATTATTACGATTCCCGCAAAAAGGGTGAGCAAAGGACGGACGCAGAGCATTACGATGAATTGGAAAAGCTGGCAGACGGACTTGATATTGAAGCCGTAATTGTCGATCCGTCGGCGGCAAGCTTTATCCAATGTATCCGCAGAAAAGGACGTTTCACGGTGATACCTGCCAAAAACGACGTCGTGGACGGAATACGGCAGGTTTCGGACGCCCTTAAACAGAGGAAAATTTATTTTTCACCCGAATGTAAGGACACGCTCCGTGAATTTTCGCTTTACAAGTGGGACGACAAAGCAGTTCGGGACGCTCCGCGAAAGGAAAATGACCATGCAATGGACGATCTGAGATACTTCGTCACAACTGCGCTGAATGCGCCCGAAAACGACTTTTTCGTAATGAGCGTTTCAAGATAAACGCTCCCCCACAGTAAAAAAGAAAGGAGATTTTCAGTGGGAATATTCAAAAAATTATCCGCTGCAAAAACTGCGGTTTCGGCACCGCAAACCTACAAGAACAATCCTTTCAGTCTTCTTGACAGCTACACACCGCTCTCAACGGTTCAGAACAAGCTTTACCGTGAGCTTCGTGAAGCTATCCCCATTATAGACGCCGCAATCTATAAGATTATCAGGCTGACCGGCGGTTTTCGTATCGACTGCAACAACAAGGAATGTGAAAAGGAGCTTCGGCGTTTTCTGTCCGAGGTCAAGGTCGGATCAGGTCAGCAGGGTATAAACTCGTTCCTGTCTGCCTACTTTGAACAGCTTCTGACCTACGGAACGGCGGTCGGCGAGATGATAACCGACTCGGAGGGTAATTTTACCGCCCTTTACAATGCCGAGCTTGACGACGTTGAGCTAAAACGTGCCAATGACGGATTTTCAACCGTTGTATGTGTGCGTGAGTTTGCTGAGGCGAAGCCTGTCGAATATCCTCAGCTTGTGCTTCTGTCGGTGCTCAACCCCGAAGCCGGACATCTCACGGGCAATTCGCTTTTAAAAGGACTACCCTTTGTCAGCAACATTCTGATGAAGATCTACAACACTATCGGCATCAACTGGGAACGAGTCGGCAATGTCAGATTTGCCGTCACCTACAAGCCGCAGAACGATGTTGTTGACCGTGCCTATGCCAAGGACAGGGCGCAGCAGGTCGCCCGTGAGTGGAGCGAGGCGATGCAGCCGGGCAGTCAGCTCAGGGATTTTGTCGCCGTCGGCGATGTAAGCATCAAGGCGATCGGCGCAGACAATCAGATACTTGACAGCGAGGTTCCCGTCCGTCAGATGCTTGAACAGATCGTTGCGAAAACAGGACTTCCGCCGTTCATGCTCAGTCTGAGCTGGTCGTCAACAGAGAGAATGTCCTCTCAGCAGGCGGACGTGCTGACAAGCGAGCTTGAGGCATACCGCAGACTGCTCACACCGGTCATTGAAAAAATTTGCAGATTTTGGATGGTGACTAACGGCTGGAGCGAACAGTTCAGCGTTGAATGGGACGATATCACGCTTCAGGATGAGGTCGAGCTGGCAAAAGCACGTCTCTACCGTGCTCAGAGTGAAAGGATCGAACAGGAGTTGAAATCAGTTGAATAAAGAATACAAGAGTAATATTTCACCCTGCGAATTGACAAAAGATGATCTCGCCGAGATCAACCGCTTCACCGTCAAGGAGCTGAAATCCGACGAGGTTTACAGCTTCAATGTTATTCTCTGCGACAATGAAATTGACAGGGACGGCGAACGCTTCAGCGCCGAAGCCCTCGCTCAGCTCGCAAAGCTCTTTGTCGGTGTGACCGGTATATTCGACCACAATCCCAAGAGTGCAAATCAGAGCGCAAGAATTTATTCAGCCGAATGTGTGAAGATTCCGGGAAAAAGAACGGCTGACGGCGAGGAATACCTTTGTGTTAAGGCAAAGGCTTACATTCCTCTGACCGAAAAAAATTCCGATCTGATAAGCGACATCAACGCAGGGATAAAAAAGGAAGTCAGCGTAAGCTGTGCAGTCGGCTCTTTCACCTGTTCCGTTTGCGGAAACGATATGAGGCTCGGTCAGTGTAATCATATCAAGGGAAAAACCTACGGCGGCAAGCTTTGCTACTGCACTCTTTCCGATATTTCGGACGCTTACGAATGGTCATTCGTTGCAGTTCCGGCACAGGTAAACGCAGGTGTGACAAAAAGCTATATAAAGGAGATTGAATCAATGGAAAACTGTATCAAGGCAATAAAAGACGGCAATCCCGTCAAGCTCGGAGAAAACGAGTCAAGACAGCTTGCCGAATACATTGCAAGGCTTGAGAAGCAGGCAAAGGACGGTGCGGTCTATCGCCGTTCTCTTACGGAGGAAACCGCAAAATATGCCGTTCTCTCGGTTCCCTCTCTCTCAGGCGAAAGTATTGAAAAAATGTGCTCCTCAGTTGAAACCGAGGAGCTTGTAAAGATCAGGGACGCTTTCAGAAAAAAGGCGGAGGAAGTTATTCCCCTCTCGCCTCAGCTCAAAGCAAAGAAAGACAAAACAGCAGTCACAAACAACGATTTTAAATTTTAAGGAGGAATACAAATGGGTTTTGACAATTTAAGACTTGAAAAAGGAATGTACGGCACAGGCCGCAGCTTTACACAGGTTTTGGAGGGACTTGATCCCTCCGAGAATTACAGAGGCACCGAGCTCGAGGGACTTGACGCTTATCAGCGCCAGCTCAAGCGTTTCGGTATCAAGCCGCAGGGCTCGGACAGCTCGGTTGTCGGCAAGTTTTTCCAAACGAGCGACGCCGCAGTTCTTTTCCCCGAATACGTTTCAAGAGCCGTTCGCTACGGTATGGACGAGGCAAGCTTCCTGCCCGACATTATCGCCGCCACAACGAATATCGACTCCCTCGATTACCGTGCAATGAACCTTGAGATGACCTCGGCAAACGCAGAAATGAAGGTGTTCAACGAGGGCGATACCCTTGAAACAGCCGATTTCAAGGTAAGCGACAGAACGATCCGTCTCAAGAAAAGAGGCAGAATGATCACCACCTCATACGATGTGCTTCGTTTCCAGCGTCTTGACGTTGTTTCCGTCGCTCTCAAGAGAATCGGCGCATATCTCGCTCAGAGCCTTATGGCGGACGCAGTTGATGTGCTTATCAACGGTGACGGCGGAAAAAACATGGCTGAGGCTTGCGCCCTCGCCGCAGACGAATACACCTACGATGATCTTATCGACTTCTGGAACAAGTTCGCACCCTATGAGCTTAACACTATACTTGCTTCTCCGGGAGTAACCGCAACAATTCTCAAGATGAACGAATTCAGAGATGCCGCCGCAGGTCTTAATTTCCATGGCACAGGCAAGCTCATTACACCGTTCGGCGCAAATCTTATCAAATCATCTCACGTCACAAACAATACGATGATGATCGGTCTTGACAAGAGCTGTGCGCTTGAAATGGTCAAGGTCGGAGATGTCGAGACCGATTACGGCAAGCTCGTTGACCGTCAGCTTGAGCAGATCGCAATCACTTCTATCACAGGCTTTGCAAAGATTCTCCCCGGCGCAGTTAAGACTCTCGCTCCTGCCGAGATCTCAACCACAACCGAGGATCAGTCAGAGATCACATCAGAATGAGCTGCTGGGAGGTAAAAGACTATCTCAGCGAATTGACGGACATTTCGGCATACAAGGAAGAAGAAATTCTTCCTTTATGCCGCTCCTGTCTCAAAGAGATAGAGGCAAAGCTGAAGCCTGACGCAGACAAAAACGACTACCGGATAGTTTCCGCCGCCGCAGGTCTTGCCTGTTACAAGCTGACGCTCAGGCAAAGCTCCTTAGCAAGCGAAGCGAATGTCACAAGCTTCAAGGCGGGCGATTTAAGCATAGAGCAGGAAAATAAGGACTCCGAAAAGCTTCTGAGCGAAGCAAAGAGCTTTTATGAAAAGAAAATGCTTGAAATTATTCCTCTTTGCCGGGACGACAGCTTCGCTTTTAATCAGATCAAGGTGATGTGAAATGACGGTTAAATCAATGTTTGAAAAATACGGTCAGGAGGTCACTGTCAAGACCGACGACGGCTGGAGCAGTCCGATTTTCGGCGCATTCATTCAGCCGCTGAGATACAAGAACAAAATGTATCTTAACGGCGTCAACACCGTCATAGGCTTCAATAGTCAGGGACACTACCTTTACATCGGACCGCCCGATCACGACCTTGAAGCAGAAGGCTGTCACCTTGAGTCAAACGGAAAGAAATTCACGGTTGACCGCTGTGAAAAGGTCTATGTCAAAAACGAGATTATATATATCTGGGCGATAATCAGAGAAATGGTGGAGGTTGAGTAATGGACAGTATAGTTTCACTGCCGATAAGGATAGTCGAGTGGCTCGGCAGTCAGGAGGATATGAACGATCTGACCTTTTTCGTCGAATATCCGCCGATCAAAAAGGCTGTTCCTCTGAGAAAGGCTATCGTTGCGGTCGGCATTGAAAACATAGAGATTGTTGACAAGTTTGTTGCCAACGATGACGGAGTGCTTGAACGTCAGGAATACTGCCGCACCGCAGAAATCAAGGCAAATCTGAGTATCTGCGTTCCCTTTTCCAAGGGCGGACAGGCGTGTCACGATATCTTTACGAGAATTGCCGACGCACTCACGTTCAGGACTAATCTGAATATTGAGAAATCGGGCTGTGAGGAGATCGTTTCCGACCGTGACACCGACGCTCTTGTGATGAACGGCTGGTTTCTGATGAATGCAGATTTCTGCCCTGCCGCAAGCACCGATGAAAACTACGCAAGCTTTCTTGACAAGGAGCTGCTCTGCGGAAGTCACATCAGAAACGACGAGATTCACGTTACAGCGCAGGACAAGGAAAACTGGAACGATCCTTTTGAGGTCGGATTTTATGTCGGCAACGGCTCGTCCTCCCGCTCTGTCACTATCGGCTTCAAGCCTCAGCTCGTCATTCTTATGGCGGCAGGAAAGCCTGCGGTGACGGTTGACTTTGCCAACAGCACCGCCAAGAGCTATATGGCAATGGCAAACGAAAATCTTAATTCACAGGGCTTACAGCTCACCTCGACAGGCTTTAAGCTTTCCGCTTCGACGACATCGAATATCACAAGCGATCTCAACTCGCTCGGAATGTCATATATTTATATCGCTTATAAGTAATTTTCGGCAAAAAACAAACCGCAGGCTTCGGCATAGGTCGAGGTCTGCGGTGTTTTTTATATGCAGGGATATCCTATTGAATTTATCTTTACCGTGTAGATTCCCTCATCGGCTTCAAAGCTCGGCATAAAGTCAAGAGGATCGTCACTCCTCATATCTTTTTTAAAATCGAGCGGTATTTCATTTTCTCCGTTGAACAATCTGACATTGTCTTTTTTCAGAAAAAAGAACACGGGCGAAACGAGCCTTGCTTTTGAATCCTTTACGGCGATCCTTATTTTCTTAGTCTCATAAAGCTTTCTTCCGTCGGAAACAATGCTTATACCCTTATCGGTGCAAACAACGGTAGGGTGGCTGTTCGGTCGGCGCAGAAGCCAATAGAAAAGCCTGTTTTCCGAAACCGACGGATGCAGAACGATCGTGTCCTCTTCAATCCGTGCAAGCAGGCGGTCTATTCTGATATTTGCCTTCTCCCAATCCTCTCCCGAAAGATGAAGCGGAAGAAGCTTACCGTCCTTGAGCTTCCAGCGAAGATCGTTGAATACTATCCCCTGATAATAGGTCGGCACAAACCTTCCGAAGCTGTCAAAAAGCTTCTCGTAAAAGGTCATCGAGGTATCAAATATATTTTCGGGAGAAAACTTTGTAGACACAATGCTGTCAACATTATCACGGTTGTAAATGTATTCACCGTCGGAACAAAATCCGATTTTCATCTTTTCACGCAAGATGTCACAGCAGTATTTCTCGTCCTCATGTCGGAAATTCGGCGTTGTATCAAAAAGCAGGTTATCCTCTCCCCTGTTTTTGATACAGATATTTATGTTGGTCTGTGTTATAAAACGGTTATCGGGATCGGTCAGATCATAAACCCCTGTCTTTGTAAGAGTTCTGTACCGATAATGCACGATAACGGGTTTTTCGCCGTAATACTGAATTATCCTGTAAGTCACGAGATCGACCTCGTCATACACGGTATCAAAAAAATCGGTAACGGATTTCACCGTGTCGGCTCTGAGCTTATCATCGGAATCAAGAAAAAAGATATATTTTCCGTGCGATCTTGCAAGACCGTAATTACGGGTTTTTGAAAGTCCCTCGTTCTCCTTGGAATAAAGAAAAACGTTGTCGTATTTATCGGCAAACTCACGGCAGACAGCTTCGCTGTTATCGGTCGAACCGTCGTTCACAAGCACGACCTCGATGTTTTCAAAGCCTATTGTCTGTTCCGTCAGGGATTTTAGACAGCCTCGCAGAAACCTTTCAACATTATAAACGGGCACAATCACCGTCGCCTTGTATTCAGGCATTGAAGTCACCTCCGAGCTTGCGCTTGCAAAGTCCGCAGAGCTTATCACGGATAAATCCCGGCTTCATACGGTACGCCTTGAAATAAACATAGGCAAAAATGCACCTTTTCAGGTCGGCGGCAGAAAACTTGCCCGAATAGAAGCTCATAACCGCATCGTTCGGCTTCATCGGCATAATGACCTCACGGTAGTCCGTATGCGTTCCGAGCCTGCGGAAATCCTCCATTGATATATCGGTTTTCAAAAGCTCGGCGTCCCAGCCGTAAACCGACTTGAACCATGCACACACGGCGTAATCACCCATAAAAGGCAGCAAAACGCTCTTGAGCAGCTCAAAGGTCTGCCTGTGTTCAAGCGATGAAAATACCGACATAACGTTGCGGATATAGAAAAGAATAACACGGTCGCTTCCCGTCTGTGAGAAAACCCACGAATAGTTTTCAAGGCTCGCAATATCTCTTGCTTCAACAGAAGTTCCCGGAAGTGCCGAAATATGAAAAAGGCTTTCGTGAATAACCGTGATGTCGTCATATCTTGCATAGTCGGCGATCATATTCATAATAGAAAACGGAGTGCCTCCGGCAGGTATTATTCCGTTTTTGCGGACTGTATCCGCAGACATCAGACAGCAGAAATATCCCGTTTTTGAAGCAATCTCATCGAAGGCAAAATCGGCGGAAAAGAGCTTGCCGTCTGCAGACGCTCCGTTGAACGCACACACTCCCCTTGCAAGCATCGAAGCAAAGGCGTCGGAGGAATAGGTTATATTCACATCGGAAAACAGCAGATATTTTCCCTCTGACTCTATAACAGCCTTTTCAAGCGAACGGCATTTATTCTCAGACGGAAAAACCTTGATTTTCGAAAGATTATTTTCGCTGAGCGAGGAAAGGCTCTGCGTTTCTATTTCCGAGCAGATTGAAACATCAATATCAATCCCCTGTGAAAATACATTTTCAAGAAACGGCAAAAGCATATTTTCATTTGAAACCTGCGGCAAAATAATGCTTATATATAAATCGCTCATTTAAACAGCTCCTTGCTAAAACATTTTTTCTGAAAGAGTATGATTATTTTAACATATACGGCAATAAAAATCCACCTTTCAGCCGCTAAAAAACTATGATAAGTTGTAAAATAAAATAGCCAAAAAAGATGACTCATAAAGACATCTCTGATATAATGTTAAGTGACCAAACTAAACAGGATTGGAGATATCAATATGAGTCATTTAAATAATAACACAAAAAGCAGGAAAGGTAAACACCTAAATTATGAAGAAAGAATAAAAATTGAAACATTAAGCAAAACAGGCATGAAATCAGAGGAAATAGCACTGTATATAGGATGCTCCGGAAGAACAGTCCGCCGAGAGCTGGCAAAAGGAAAAACAGAGTTATTAAACAGCGATTTAACGACAAGAACCGAGTATAGTGCTGATAGCGGTAAACGAACTTGACAAAATAGAAAGAAAAATGGGTAGCAAGAAATTTAGAGAAACATTTAAAACAATTACATGTGATAATGGATGTGAAAACCTTGACTTTGAAGGCATAGAACGTTCTGTGCTTACGAAGAACAAACGAACAAAAGTATATTACGCACATCCATATAGTGCATGGGAAAGAGGAACAAACGAGAATAACAATAAACTGATTAGAAGATTTATTCCTAAAGGTGCAGATATTGGAAAATTCTCTCATGAGAGAATTAAGATGATAGAGCATTGGATGAATAATTATCCAAGAAGAAAACTAAACGGATTATCTTCATTTATGCTAATTAAGAAATTAAATGTCGCTTGATATTTGTGGACATTTTATATTGCAATTTATACCGCTAAAAAACTATATAAATTTTTCTTGACAAGCACGGTTTCATATGTTAATATAATAAGCGTTGTGACGTGCTGCTATGGCTCAGGTGGTAGAGCACATCCTTGGTAAGGATGAGGTCACCGGTTCGAGTCCGGTTAGCAGCTCCAAAAAGCACTTCTTCGGAAGTGCTTTTTTTGTTTTTTTGGGGGAAGTTTTTTTATTTGGTAAATAAAAAATATTTGTTTTATTCGGGAATTAAAATATTGTATGTGTTAAAATGATGTGACCCAATAAAAAAGAGAAGTAACTTCAAAATATGGTATAATGAAATTGCTACAAAACATTAACCAAGAAAGAAGTACTTCTCATGAATATGATAACACAAGAAGCAAGAAAAAAGCAAGAGATAGTTAAGCAGGCAATAAAAAACGGAAAAAGTGAAACGAGCCGAAAATACGGAGTAAGTCTGTCAAGCGTAAAACGGTGGTGTAAAAGATATGACGGAACATGGCAGTCTCTGCAAGAAAAGTCACATCGACCGCACAGTCACCCAAACAGACACACACCGAAAGAAGAGAGACAGATAAAGAACTCGTTTAAAAAGGAATATGCCAGATACGGATGGGACGGAGTATACAGTGATTTGCTTCGTAAAGGCTATACACGAAGCTTTTCGGGAATGGTATATGCAGCCAAAAGATTAGGCTTAAAAGAGCAAAAGAAACCCAAAAAGAAAAGTCGAGTACACAGACGATATCCGGAACTGCTTGAACCGGGAGAAAAGGTGCAAATAGATGTTAAAGAAGTGCCGTACAACTGCCTGAGAGGCAATATTTTAAGGGACGGAAAGCATTTGTATCAATGGACAGCAATAGACGAATGTACCCGAATGAGGTTTGTGTATGGTTTTGAAGAGCACACACCCGAAAATTCAGTAAAGTTTCTTAAAATGGTGATAAAAGCATTTCCGTTCAAGATAAAAACAATCCAGACAGACAACGGAACGGAATTCACCTATAAATTTATCAGCGATGATAAAATCTGTCCATTTGACAAAGCACTGTCAAAACTCGGAATAAAGCACAAATTGATCCCACCGAGAACACCGTGGCATAACGGAAAAGTAGAGAGAAGCCATAGAAACGATCAAAGATATTTCTATGATTGGGAAACGTTCCGAAGTGTTGAAGAATTGAATGAAAAGCTTGCAGAACATTTGATTTGGAGTAACAATAAATCGATGAGAACACTCGGAAGAAAAAGTCCTGTTCAGCTTCTTGCCGAGAAGCTGGCGGCGTAGGCGACGCCGTTTTTGAACGCCTTTTTCGTTCCGCTACGCTCCACTCAAAAGGCGTTCAAAAACATTGTACTATATCTTGACCTTATTTTTTTCCGAAAATGGGTCACATCTATTTACAACGCAGAGTTTAGTTTTATTTATTTTGCGTCAATAATGTCGATATACTGATATGCCCTGACATAATCGACTATGAAATCCGCAGGCGCGGCATTTTCGTCACGCTCCGAGGAAACTGCGTTGTCTCCCTTTACCTCAACGGAAAGGACAAGGTACAGAGGATTTTGGCACACGCCGCCCTCATCCGTTCGGTAAAATTCCTTGCCGTTCACATAGAAGATATATTCGTTCTCGTTCCATTCAAGACCGTATGTATTAAATTCTTCGTAAGGATTGTTGCCGATAACGTAGGTCTTGCAATGGCCTCCGGTCTGATGCGCCTCTCCGTAGCCGTCCCAATGGAGATTGCACTGAACAACATTCGAAAGCAGATCGCCGTAGCTGAAGCTTTCAAAGATATCGACCTCGGTTCCGTCCCTGCCCGAACCGTCAACATTTACCACGCTGTCGTTAAACATCCAGAATGCGCTCCAGATGTCTGCGCCCTTGGGAAGAATACAGCGACATTCAAAATATCCGAATTTCTGAGAAAAGCCGTTCGGTGCGTCGGAGTCTGTGTCAAGACCTGCCGTGTACCAGCCTGCTCCCGTTCCGCCCATACCGTCGGGCAGATATCTCAGCGGAATAATCAGCTTGCCGTCCTCGGTATATGCCATATTATTGTTCCAGTACGAGCCTTTACGGATTGATGAAGCGTCGCCGTATGTATAGTGTCCTGACCATACGCTGCGGTCAAGCTCGCCGTCAAAGTCGTCCTCAAAGGTCATTCTGAACTGAGACAAATCAACCTTTTTCGTCGGATCCGGAATAGTCGGCTGATTTAATTCAATGGCAAACATAGAGATAAGAGTGATAATAACCGAAAGAAGTTTACAGAAAATAGCTTTCACGAAAAAATCCCCTTTTCTTTTAATATACCATATCAAAAAAATGATTTCAATATTTTACAGCAAAAACCGCCGAATTATCAATTTATAATTCAGCGGTTGTTTAATTACACCCTATATTTCTCCGCAAAATCGCGGTATCTTGTCTCGAAGCTCTTGTTATTGAGCTTGAAGTTGCTGAGAGTTTCGTGGAGATTGAGGTTGTGGTCTGCGGTGTCAATAACACAGCCTGCGATATTGGAGCAATGGTCGGAAACACGCTCAAAATTCGTCAGAATATCCGACCAGATAAAGCCCATTTCAATTCCGCACTCGCCGTTTCTCATACGCTTGACATGGTTAGTTCGCAATCTCTCCTTTATGTCGTCTATAACCTGTTCAAGCGGCTCAACACAGCTCGCCTTTTCAATATCATTGTTAACGAAGGACTCAATTGCAAGCGAAAGGATTTCGCTGACCGCCGAGGAAATAACCGAAAATTCATTTGCCGCTTCCTCGGAGAAAACAAGCTTTTTATCCCTCAGCTCCTCAGCGGATTCAATGAGATTTACAGCGTGGTCGGAAATTCGTTCAAAATCGCCTAAAAGCTTTAACAGCATTGTAGCCTGCTCGCTGTCGCTGTCCGAAAGATGCTCCGCACCGATTTTTACAAGATATGTCGCCAAAATATCCTCATAATGGTCGCAGGCATTTTCTTTTTTCCTGACATTCTCGGCAAGCTCCGAAGTTAAGCCCGTTATTGAGCTTATACTGTTACAAAGAGCCTCCTGAGCATATTTTGCCATCTCGGTCTCCTTAGCTCGGCACTGCTGGAGGGCAAGCGTCGGAGTGAAAAGAAGTCTTTCGTCCAGCTCGACGTCCTCCTCGACCATATCCGAATCGGGAACGAGCTTGCAGACAAGCTTTTCAAGCGCTCCCGAAAGAGGCAGGAAAAGGGCGGTATTAAGCACCTTAAAGCCTGTGTTGATGATGGCGATACTGACAAATGTAGCCGAAGAATCAAGGATTGTCGGCTTGAAGATCACCTTTATTATCCAATAAACCGTAACCCAGATTATTGAGCCCATTGCATTTATCAAAAGGTGAGTAACTGCGGCTCGCTTAGCCTCTCTCTTTGCGCCGATACCGGAAAATATCGCTGTAACGCAGGTTCCGATACCGTCACCCATTACGATCGGTATTGCCGCACCGATAGAAACCTGCCCCGTTACGGTCAATGCCTGCAATATACCGACCGAAGCGGAGCTTGACTGAATGACCGCAGTAAGAAGCATACCGACAAGAAGTCCCAGAAGCGGATTTTTGAACATTATGAAAAGCTTCTGAAATTCGGGCACTTCGGAAAGTCCCGATACCGCTGACGACATCGTCTCCATTCCGAACATCAGCACGGAGAATCCGAGCAGCACCGCTCCCGTGTCCTTCTTCTTTGAGTCCTTGACAAAGAGGAACATAATTATGCCGACGAGAGCCAGCACGGGAGTAAAGGCGGTCGGAGTGAGCATCTTTACAAAAACATTGTCGCTGCTTATTCCGCCGAGCGAAAGCACCCAGCTTGTTACCGTTGTGCCGACGTTTGCGCCCATAATGACGTTTATCGCCTGTCTGAGCGTCATCAGACCGGAGTTTACAAAGCCGACGACCATAACCGTTGTCGCAGACGAGCTTTGAATAACGGCAGTAACGCCGAGACCTGTCAAAAATCCGGCAATTTTGTTTGAAGTCAGTTTTTCAAGCGTGTTTCTGAGACTGTTTCCTGCACGGCGTTCAAGAGCCTGTCCCATAATATTCATTCCGAAAAGGAATAGACACAAGCCGCCGACCATTGTTAATGCATTAAAAATATCCATATTGTCACCGAAATAAAGCTGTATGTTTATTATTATGTTCAGTTATTTTACGGGAACGCCGATCTCATCTGATATTTTTCCCGATTTTCTGTCCTGTATGTAGGAAGATGATGTGGGAATTACAAACTTGAATGCAGACGGAATAATTTCAAAGGTGCTGTCCGTAACCATATCACATTCGCCGTCAACGTTTACCGAAGCAGGAATATCGCTGTGTACGGTCATTTTCTTTCCTCTGACATAAGTTGTTTCCGGCCAGTTAAAGTGTTTTCCTTTTTTATAGTTCCCGATTTGAGAAATCAAGCGCGGAATTTTCATCGTTGTAACAAGACAGAAATCCAGCTTTCCGTCCTCGGGCACGGCATAGGGCGCCGCCTGATAGCCTCCGCCGTAGTAGCGGCTGTTGCCGCAAAAAGCAAAGATAAAATCATCTGTAATAGGTTCTCCGTCGTCTATTGTGACGGTAAAACGGTTTGTCCTCTTTGACCACAGGCAATAAAGCAGGGACGCCGTGTAAGCCGACTCACCCGTAAGCCACGGTATTTTTTTGAAATCCGACTGCTTAGAGCAAACCTCTGCATCCATTCCCATTGAGCATTGGTTGACAGCGATCCTGTCGCCGCACTTTATAGCGTCGATCTTTATCGGTGTACCGTCAATCTGTGCGCCGATATCCGTAAAATCTTCCTTTGTTCCGAAAAGACGGATAAAATCGTTTCCCGAACCGAGAGGGATTGCGGCAAATTCAACATTGTCAAAGCCGTATATCGCATTGACAACATCGTAGATTGTTCCGTCTCCTCCGCAGGCATAAATACGGAGCTGATCTCCGGTCTCACACATTCTTTTACAGTAATCGTGCGTATCCTGTGAGGATCTGCTGACATACACCTCGTAATCTATTTCTCTGCCCGTGACTGCTTTTTTGATAAGCGGCATAACCGTATCAAAGGCCTTGCCCTTGCCGGCATTCGGATTGATAATAAAAAGGTGTCTCATTTCACTATACCTCCGTAAATCATTTGAAATACATAAATAGCTGACACTTTATCATACCGTTGTATAGCTTGCGGCGTTTGTCCGCCTTGCGTCCGAACTCCTTTTCAAATTCCTCGGACGGACTAATGACATAATACGCCCAACCGTGCTTTCTGACAAATTTTTCCCCCATTATTTTATATAGCCTCTGAGCCTCCTCAATATCCAGCAGACGCTCTCCGTAGGGAGGATTGCATATAACCGTACCCTTTTCGCTTTTCGGCTCAAAATTGCGGATATCAGCCTTTTCAAACCTGATTTTTCTTTCAACTCCTGCCCTCTTTGCGTTTATCTGAGCGATCTCAAGGGCAGCTTCGTCTATATCAGAGCCGTATGCGATAAAGTCCGTATCGTAATTTACAAGCTCCCTCGCACGGCTGCGTTCCTGAGTCCAGACATTTTCATCAATCACGTCCCAGCGTTCCGCCGAGAAATACCTGTTCACTCCGGGAGCGATATTGTGCGCCATCATAGCACCCTCTATGAGTATTGTTCCGCTGCCGCACATCGGATCGTAAAGGGTGTGATAACTGCGGAGTCTTGCAAGATCACAGAGTGCCGCTGCCAAGTTCTCCTTGATCGGAGCGGCATTTGCCTGCGGACGGTAGCCCCTTTTGTGAAGACCTGCTCCCGTCGTGTCAAGAAGCAAGCTGACCTTGTCTTTCATTATAGAAAACTGAATTTGATGGACAGGTCCCGTTTCGTCAAACCAGCTTATTCCGTACTTTGATTTAAACCTTTCGACAACAGCCTTTTTGATAATCGACTGGCAGTCGCTTACGCTGAAAAGTGTTGAGTTGAGGGAATAACCCTTGACGGGAAAAGCGTCGTAAGCGCCGATCCATTCCTCCCACGCAAGGGACTTCGTGCCCTGAAAAAGCTCCTCAAAGCTCCTTGCATAGAATTCGCCTACAAGGATCTGTATTCTTTCGGAATATCTTGAGCAGATATTCGCCCTTGCGAGCATCGTTTCGTCGCCGCTGAAAAGAACTCTGCCGTTTTCGGACACAACGTCCTCTGCGCCGAGGGTTTTCATCTCGTTCGCTATGATAGATTCAAGACCTAACAAGCACGGTATTACAAATCTAATGTTCATTATCTAACCTCGAATATGTGTATTAACAATAAAGCTTGGGCTGTATGACGGAAAAAGATCCGTCAACACGCTTTATTTAAAATCGTTCACAGTGCATTTTGGCATAATAGCTTCACCATTTTGACGAGAGATTTTTTTGTCAGACAGTTCAAGGTTTCGCCGTCCATACTATGTGTATTGACAAGAAAGCTTGGGCTGTATGGCGGAAAAAGATCCGTCAAAAATCGCTGTGGATGATTTAGAGGATTTCGCTTGCATGACGGGTGACGTGGCATCCGAAGTTCACCGCAACGGGAAGTCCTGCAATATGCGTTGGAGCGGTTTCGATGGCGACGGAAAGTGCCGTCGTGTCGCCGCCGAAGCCCTGAGGGCCTACACCTGTTTCTCTGTTGATACGCTCAAGAATTTCCGCTTCCATTTCCGCATAAAATTCATCAGGATTTTTCTGAGAAACGCTCCTGCAAAGAGCCTTTTTGGCAAGGAGGGCGCACTGCTCAAAATCTCCGCCGATGCCTATACCGAGTACGATGGGAGGACAGGGATTGCCGCCTGCGGTTTTCACACAGTCAAGAACATATTCTATGATATCCTCCCTGCCCCTCGCAGGCGTCATCATTTTAAGACAGCTCATATTTTCGCTGCCGAAGCCCTTGGGAGCAACGGTGATCTTCACGCCGTCTCCGTCAACAATATACGTGTGAATAACGGCAGGCGTGTTGTCCTTGGTGTTCACCCTCCTGAGCGGATCGGACACCACCGAACAGCGCAGATAACCGTCCACATAACCGTTATGTACTCCTTTATTGACAGCGTCGTAAAGACTGCCGCCGACAAAATGCACGTCCTGACCTATATCAAGAAAAACGACCGCCATACCCGTATCCTGACAGATCGGTATATCCAGCTCCTTTGCCGCGTCAAGATTTGCCTCGATATCTCCGAGCACGCTTTTGGCAAGAGGATTTCTCTCACAGCCTCGGCAGGCAGAAATTGCTTCGGCAAGGTCGTCGGGCAGGAGCTTGTTTGCCCTTACGCAAAGCTCGGCAACCGTCTTTGTTATTACACTTACATCTATCTCTCTCAAAATAATCACCTACAAAAAACAGGAGCAGAAACCTGCCCCTGAAATACCTCAAAGTTTATTTGTACCACGACGGTTGTATCCGCCGCCGTGCTTGGAGTCACGCTTCAAATCCGACATCTTCTCGTCGCTTACCTGCTTGAATTTAGCCATCATGCTTTCAAAGGACTGAGGTTGATTGTCCGTGCTCTTGTTTCCCTGCCAAACGTTCGCCGCAGGTCTTCTCTGCTGGGTGGACTTCGGCTTTTGAGTTTTAGGCTGTTCAACGGCTTTTCGGATAGACAGGCTGATCTTACCGTCATCTGCAATAGAAATAACCTTAACCTTGACCTGCTGACCAACTTTAAGATGATCCTTGATATCCTTTACAAATTCGGTCGCCACCTCGGAAATATGTACCATTCCCTTTTTGCCGTCGTCAAGATCGACAAAGGCGCCGAAAGACGTAAAACCCGTTACTTTTCCCTCAACTATTGAACCAACTTCCAACTGCATAAAATGCGTACTCCTCTTTTTTTCCGAACCGTCAATCGTTCACAGAGACTTCGTAATATACGTGCTCGCCCGGCTTAACATATCCAAGCTCATCTCTTGCAACCTTTTCGACGTATTCATCTATTTCACCGCTGTCAATACGTTTCCTGATCTGAGCGTTTTCCGCAATCTGCTCGTCATAGGACGCCTTGACATCGGCAATTTCAGCTTTGGTTTCTTTGATCTCTCTATGTATGGTTATCAATGAAATGGCGAAATATGCACACAGAGCAATAATGCAGAATGAAACAATAAAGCTATGCTTGCGCTTCTTCTTTTCAGCCATTTCAGTCACCTCGATTCCGAATTTCTTCTTGCAACGGACACTCCGTTACGGATTGATTATACACTATATTGTGTCGATTATGCAAGTCATTTTTAGAAATTTTTTTAACTTTTATAATATTTTTTTTACAGTTTTGGATTTTTCTGACGAAAGATCTTGCTTTGCGCCTTACAGAGAGGACAAAGCAGGAAATTCTTTTCCTCAGCTTTCTGAGAATTTTTCGGATCAGGTAGGAGATGAACGAATCCGTGAGCTTGAACGCACCGTATCCTCCGAGAAGCTCCCCTGCCACGGCAAAGAACATCACCTTTCCGTTGTACCGTATCAGAAAGAAAAAGAAGGTGACTGTCAGGCAGAACAGCAAAAAAATTATATCCCTTGTAAGAGTGAATTTTTTATCACTTCCTGACAGGATAAAAAATAATATTCTCAGCAAGCCGTAGACAAAGCCGAGGGCAAGCCCTATCCCGACCGAATAGATAAAACCCAGAAGCTGTTCGGAGGTTTTGGGAAGATAGTCGATCATCTGAACACCCTGTTCAGAAAACTGCCTTTAACCTTAGGAGCATTGTAGCCGACGCTGTCAATGCCGCCCTCGACGGTCATATCTCCCGTTTCAACCGACAGACGGCTTATTTTCAGGTCGTGTCCCCTGATAACAATCTCACCGCACTCGCTCTGAGCGATTATGCAGTCCTCCTCATAGCTGTCGACGTTTTCTATTCCGGTTGCGCTGAGCTTTTGCCGATTTTCTATTACAACATCGTGGATAAAATCTTCAGACATAAAAAAACACCTCATAAAAATATATGAGGCGAGGTCGTAACATATTCAATCTATTACCCGATACATCAAAGCCGCATCGTCCTTGTTGGCGTGCTCCGTAACCTTGGTGACCTGAATTTTTGTCGTGTTCGAGCCCATAGTTATCTCGATGATATCATTCTCCTTTACATCGTAAGAAGCACGGGCAATCTTGCCGTTGACAAGAACGTGCTTTGCGTCGCACACCTCGTTGGCAATAGTCCTGCGCTTGATAACACGGGAAACCTTGAGATATTTATCCAGTCTCATTTTTATCCGATCCTTTCGGTGAATTGTTCTCAACCGCTAACTGCAAAATGTCCCTAAGTGAAAAATGTGCCGTGGCGGCTTCCTTTAATAATTTTGCAAGAAAACCGTTCACGGTGCTTTTTGCAGCGAGCGGTGCTGTACAAAGGTACTGCCCCGAGCGAAAAATGTGACGTAGGCGGTTTCCTTTAATAATTTTGCAAGAAAGCCGTTCACGGTGCTTTTTGCAGCGAGCGGTGCTGTACAAAGGTACTGCCCCGAGCGAAAAATGTGCCGTGGGCGGTTTTATTCAAAATTTAAAAACAGAGGCAGGGCAATTTTGTTAATATGCCCCGCCCATTACAATCGAACTAAAATAGAATTATTTAACAGCGTCCTTGAGAGCCTTACCTGCCTTGAAAGCCGGCACCTTGCTTGCGGGAACAGTCATTGTTTCGCCTGTTCTGGGGTTGCGAGCCTGCTTCTCTGAACGCTCTCTGATCTCGAATGTGCCGAAGCCGACAAGCTGGATCTTCTCACCGTTCTTGAGTGCGTCAGTTGTTGCGGCGATAACAGCGTTGACTGCTTTCTCGGCAGCCTTCTTGTCCATTTCACCCTTAGCGGCAACTGCGTTGATAAATTCTGTCTTATTCATTGTAATTCCTCCAGTTTTTTATTATGAAATCTCCAAGGTCTCCGAAGCACCATTCGTCATCCTTAAAGCATATCATTTGAATTGATTAGTTTTGTTTGGCTTCGTCCCAAAGCCTGTCAAGAGTTTCAATATCCGACTGCTTCATATCTATATTTCTTTCATTGGCAAGCTTTTCAACAGTCTTGAAGCGTGTAACGAACTTATCCGTTGCGTCGGTGAGAGCTTCTTCGGCATCGGTATCGACAAAGCGTGATACATTTACGGCGGAGAAAAGAACATCTCCGAGCTCTTCATTGATGTTAGCCTTATCCCCGTTTGCGATCGCCGCTTTAAGCTCTGCGATCTCCTCGGAAAGCTTGTCAAGCGCACCGCCGACCTCGTCCCAGTCAAAGCCTGCCTTTGCGGCTTTGGACTGAATTTTTGCGGCTCTCATAAGTGCGGGAAGCTCCCTCGGAACCGAGTCGATCGCCTGCGAGGTTGATTTCTGCCCCTTGGTCTTTCTTTTGATAGCGTCCCAGTTTGTCAGCACATCGTCAACAGAATTAACGTTGACCTCTCCGAAAACATGGGGATGACGCTCGATCAGCTTTTTGCAGTTTTCATCGGCAACATCGTCGATATCGAAAACGCCCTTTTCCCTTTCGATCTGAGTGTGGAAAACCACCTGCATCAGAACATCGCCAAGCTCCTCACGAAGCATATCGGGATCGTTCTTGTTGATCGCTTCAATCGTTTCATATGTCTCCTCGATGAGATTTTTCTTAATGCTCTCGTGAGTCTGCTTGATGTCCCACGGACAGCCGCCCTCGGAGCGAAGTATTCTCATAATCTCAACAAGGTCGTAAACATTGTATTTTTCTTTAAATTCAAAACCGTTTTTCATATCCATATTATTTTAACCTAAAAATCCACGTTTTTCAAGGGCTTCGGCAACTTTTTCTCCTTTAGGTATCATAAGGAGGTCATCTTTTGAAATTCCCTTGAGAAGAAGTATGGTGATAACGTACGAAATGACTGCCGCAATGACGGCTATTATCAGCGCAACGGAGTTTCCGTTAAGCATTCCGTCGGGATCTCCGAGATTGCCGAGGAACTTTCCGAATACAAGATTGGTAAGGAAAGCTACGACAGCACTTATAGCCGAGCAGATGCAAGGCTTGATGAAAACCGACATAAAGTTGATCTTCACTCCCGTGAGCTTGATGATCGAATACATATTGATTATCAGAACAACGAGATAGCAGGCAATCGAAGCGATCGGAGCACCCTCGATATTGATATGCGGATTGCCGATAAGCACATAGTTGAGTATGATCTTTATCACCGCACCGACAATGAGCGACTTGAGCGGTATATCGGTTCTGCCGAGTCCCTGGAGCATACTCGTTATCGGTGATGAAACGGCAAAAATAAATATCGTACAGCCGTAAACCGCAAGTATCGGTGCGCCTATATTAGCTGTAGCCGCAGGATAGAACATATCGAGAAGCGAATGTGCAACAGCCGCAAGACCGAAGCCGGTCGGGAGAGAGATGAGCATCGTTACCCTGATAACCGACTCAACGGCAACCTTGATATCATTGCGCTGGCGGTTTGCCCATGCCGCAGAAAGCACGGGGATCGCACTTATTCCGAGAGTCATTGTAATGGTCGGAATGAGATTTTTGAAGTCAAGAACCTCGTTGTAAATTCCGTAAATATATTTTACGACCTGGGAATCGGCGATTTTCATAGCCTCAAACTCTGCGCCGTAAAGAGCGTTGATAACATCGGGTGCTTTTTCAAAAGCATATTTAAGTCTGTTCTGAATTGTTGCGGCATCTATGAGGTTTGTGATATTGGTGACAAGAGAGCTTGCCGCAATAGGCAGAGCCGTCATAATAATTATCTTCGCAAGCGTTCTTCCGCTCTGCGGCTTTGGTGAAGCCAAAAGCTCCGACTTCGTAATTCCGTCGCCTACGAACTTGTGTCTGATAACGAGGTAGATGAGACCGAGAATCGTACCCGAGGTAACTCCGAGCACCGCAGCAGCGGCGGCAAAAGGATAAATAGCGGCGAGAGCCTCCTCCTCGGTCGCCCTGACAGCTCCGAAAACAGGCTGACCTGCCGCAAATTTTGCAAGCTGGGTTTCGAGAAGAATATAGCTTGCGCCGAGTCCGACAACGAGCTTTCCGACAACCTCGATAACCTCGGATATCGCCGTGGGTACCATGTTCTGCATACCCTCGTAGTAACCTCTGTAGGTTGACATACAGCAGCAGAAAAAGATTGACGGCGCAATCGCAAGGACACAGTAAACATTCTCGACAAAGCCGACAACATATTTTGTGTACGGATAAGCTATAAGCAGAAGCAGAACCGTTCCGAGCACGCCCATGATAAGGAACAGCCGCCTTGCGACACGCCTTATCATTCTGACATCACGGAAATGACCGAGCGAGCGTTCCTTGGCAACAAGCCTCGAAACAGCGACGGGCAAGCCTGCCATTGATATTGAATAAAGCGGAGTGTAAATCTCATATGCCGTGCTGAAATATCCTCTGCCGACCTCTCCGATCAGCATGGAAAGCGGTATTTTGAACAACGCTCCGATAACCTTAACGAGAATTGTGGCAACAACAAGTATAAAGGCTCCGCTCAACAGCGATTGAGACTTTTTACCTGACTTTTCCTCAGCCATCGTGTTTCCTCCCTGTTCAGATCTCTATATAATAAAGAAAACATTTATCAATTAAAAGCGATGGATTTAATTTTACCATAAAAAACCTGAATTATCAATATTTTTCAAAACATTTTGCAAATGTTTAAACAAATTCTCTGAGTAAAGAATCCGCAGGAAGCTTTGACATATCTATTGTGTCAAGCTCCGAAAAGCTGTTTTTCAGTTCAGAGGCTATCGGGTACACACCGCTGTCCTCTCCCACAGTTCCGAGCAATTCAACGGCTTCACTCTTGAAAAGACACGGCTCATAAGGGTGGAAAGAGTCAATTCTGAAGCTTGCGTTCCTCTCAAACGGGAAGATGTATTTATCCTCACCCTTGAGTACCTCTTGCCATTGGGAAAGCGTTTTTTCAACCGAGGTGTTTCTGTAATGATAATCTCTGATCATTCTGCGGACAAGGCGAAGATTTCTCTTGCTGAAAACAACCCTGCCTGAGTCGTCGGTAACTCTTGACGAAACGCTGATATATACCTTTGTGATATGGCTTTCATCAAGTCCTTTTGTGATTATCGGGTTGAGTGCATGGATACCCTCAACGATAATCAAATCGTCCTTTTTCAGCTCCACCCTTTTGGTTTCAAGCTTTCTTGTTCCGCTGACAAAATCAAATTCAGGCACCTGAGCTGTTCTTTTTTCAATCAGGTCGCTGAAGGTACGATGGATAAGGTCGATATCCAGTGCGCTGACATTCTCGAAATCCTTCAATCCCTTTTCCGTCAGAGGAATGTCGGCGGCGTTTCGGTAATAGTCGTCCAGCGACAGGGTATATGCGTTTCTGCCGCTGTTTTTTATCTTCTGAGCTATTTTGCCTGCGGTCGTGGTCTTGCCCGACGAGCTGGGACCAGCAAGCAGAACAATGTCGCAGTCGGAGGTAAACCGATCCGCAAGCTCGGTGACAGAGCTTTCAAATCGGCTCTCGGCATCGTTTATAAACGACTCCATATTCGACTCAACATTTTCATTTATATCGTTTAAAGTAAAGTATGCCATTCAGCACCTCTGTATTCGTTGATAAAAATCCCTTATTTGCTCCTTGCGCTCGGCAAGAACATCAAATCTCGAATTATATTCGTAAGGGTATTTGTAGTTAAATATTCTTTCAATGTTTCGGCTGTACGGATCTTTGAGCTTGGTGACCGCTCCTGCACCGACGGCAAGCACCGTGTGGCACTCCTCCATCATAAACACGTTGTAAAGGCATTCATAGCCCTCCTTGCACCAGCCGACATTCTCAAGATTGCCGAGAGATCGGGACTGCCTATACATATAGTACGGTCTGTACCCCGATGAATAGAACTTATTCTGCGCATATTCCAGCATTTTATTTGCAATTTCACCGCTCTGAACATCAACGCCGTGAGTAACAATGGTCGATGAACGCTTGAGAGCGAGGGTGTGCAGGGTGATGTTTTCGGGATTCAGCTCAATCGCCCTGTCAACGGAATCACAAAAGCTTTCGTAGGTGTCGTCGGTAAGTCCTGCAATAAGGTCGGTATTGATATTGTCAAAGCCTGCGTTTCTTGCTTCGGTGAACACACGCACAAAATCATCGACGGTGTGCCGTCTGCCGATCGCTCTGAGAACGCCGTCGTTAAAAGTCTGCGGATTTATGCTTATTCTTCCGACTCCTGCCGACTTTATCACCCTGAGCTTTTCGGGCGTAACCGTATCGGGTCTGCCCGCCTCGATCGTATATTCACGGATATCGGAAAGATCAAAATCTGCGTTTATCTCGGCGCAGATTCTCTCTATATCCTGAGCCGATAGGGTGGTCGGTGTGCCGCCGCCCCAGTAAATTGATTCAAGCCTCAAGCCCAGCTCGTTGGCGATATCCGCCGTCATTTTTATTTCCCTGCAAAGGTTTTCGACATATTCGGGCAAAAGCTTCTTCGCCTGAGCTATGGAGTGGGAAACGAAAGAGCAATAGTTGCACCTTGTCGGGCAAAACGGGATAGAAACATAGAGACTGAAGCTTTTTTCGTCCGAGACAGACATTATTCTTTCCTCTGCCTTGGCGACGGAATAGGCAAGCTCGGTCTTGTTCTCGCTTACAAGCAGTTTATCCTTAAAATAAGTCTTTGCGCCCTCACCGCCCAAGTCGGAGATCAGAGTGTTCATCAGCTTTGACGGTCTGACGCCTGTAAGTATGCCCCATTTCGGAGTGTAGCCCGTTTTTTCGGAAAGCAGGTAGAAAAGCAGGATCGCCATTTCCCTCTCGCAATCGTCAAAATCAGCGACAGCTTTCTCCTTTTCACCGATTTCTCCGTCAATATCAACGCTGACCTTAACAAGGTATTCACCGCAAAGCTCTGTTGTGACGATTATTTTGTCGGTTTCACCGTTGTCCTCCCTGATAACACGGATCGTTTCGTATGGATAAAAAACCCTGCAAAGATTTTCCATTTCATAATGAAATTGATGATCAACGACCCTGAGTATCATTTAAATCTCCTCATATATCTGTTTCTTCTTCTTTCGTATTCCATTGTTGTTGATCTGTTGTGACCTGTAAAAATCGCATAATCTCCCGGCATTTCATAAAGCCTTTTGATTGAAGCATACATTTCATCATCGTTTCCGCCGTAGAGATCAGTCCTGCCCACGGTAAGGCAGAAAAGAGTGTCGCCCGTAAAGAGAGCACGCTCGCTCTCAACATAGTAGCATACGCTTCCCTTGGTGTGACCGGGAGTGTGCATAACGGTAAAAACAAGGCTTCCGAGCGTTATCTTGTCGCCCTCGTCAACCGTGATATCGGCTTCGGTATTTTTCTGCCTGCCGGGAGCGATGCTTACTCCGAGGCTGTATCTTTCGTCCGTAAGACAGATCGCATCCTCCCTGTGAATAACGATCTTAGCTTCCGGAAATGCCTGTCTGAGACCGTAAACTCCGAGGATATGGTCGGCGTGACCGTGCGTCAGAAGAATATATTTTACATTTTTGTTGCTGAGCTTTTCAAGCAGCTCTGCGGTACATTCGCCGCAGTCGATCACCGCTGTTTCGCCGCTTACATCGTCCGTGACAATGTAGGTGTTGGCGCTCACAGGGCCGAGAACAAGTTTTTCAACCGTCATTTCAATCCCTCTTATTCCAAATTGTCGTGTCCATAATTATCGTTACGGGGCCGTCATTGTGTATCTCGACCTGCATATCCGCTCCGAACAAGCCGTGTTCAACCTTTTTTATGCCGTTTGCTCTGAGCTGTTCCATAAAGTATTCATAAAGCTCGTTTGCGTATTCGGGCTTTGCGGCAGTGATGAACGAGGGGCGGTTGCCTTTTTTGATGTCCGCACACAGAGTAAACTGCGAAATTGCAAGCACCTCGCCGCCGATATCCATGATCGACAAATTCATTTTTTCGTCCTCGTCCTCAAAGACACGCAGCTTTGCTATCTTTGCGGCAAGTATCTCAGCGTCTTTTTTTGTATCGTCGGGAAATACTCCGAGAAGGACGTTATATCCCCGTCCGATCTCACCTATTGTTTCGCCGTCAACAACGACTGCGGACGATTTTACTCTTTGAACTACTGCTTTCATAAAAATCCTCTTATATTATTTCTTTAGCTGTTGGTTCTATCGATATCGAGAACACCGTTTATTTTTCTGAGCTTTGCCATAACGCTGTTCAGGTGCTCTTTTCCGTTTACGCCGATCGTCAGCTCAATCGAGGCTCTGCCGTCCTTTTTGCTCTTTGTGTTAATTCCGTAGATCATAACACGCATATCGGCTATCATTTTTGAAATATCAGCCATTAGTCCTACACGGTCAAGACAGGCAATCGAAACCGTTGCCGTAAAGTCCTCCTTGGCGGAATTATCCCAGCTTGCGGCGATCCATCTGTCAGGCTCGTCGGAAAGCTCAATGACCTTCGGCACATTCGTGCAGTCACGCTTGTGTATGGAAACTCCGTGTCCTCTTGTGATAAATCCGATTATATTGTCGCCCGGCAGAGGACTGCAGCACTTGGAAAGCTTGATAAGGCAGTTGTCGATGCCCTCGATCACAACGCCCTCCTGACTCTTTGTCCTCTTTTGCTGAGCAGGCTTGGATATCTTGATAATATCCTCCTCAACGGGTTCGGGCTGTTTAAACTCCTTGACATATTCGTCCTTGATATGCGGCATCAGCTTGTTGATTGAAATTCCGCCGTAGCCGATGGCGGCAAAGAAATCGTCTGCGCTGTTAAAACGCTGGCGCTGTGCGATCTCGAGAACAAACTTTTCAAACTGCTGATCTGTCAGGCGGATGAAGTTGCGCTTGAACTCACGCTCGACCTCCATTTTGCCCTCAAGAATATTTTCCTCTCTGCGCTCTTTTTTGAACCACGAGCGGATTTTATTTCTTGCGCCGCTTGTCTTGACGAATTTGAGCCAGTCGCGGCTCGGTCCCTTATTCTGCTGTGACGAGGTTACGATCTCAACGATCTCACCCGTCTTGACAACATAGTCAATCGGTACTATTCTGCCGTCCACCTTTGCGCCGACCATTCTGTTACCGACCGCCGAGTGAATAGCATAGGCAAAGTCAACAACGGTAGAGCCTGCGGGAAGATTGATAACGCTTCCCTTGGGAGTGAACACGAAAACCTCCTCCTGAACGAGGTCGGTTTTGATCGTGTTGACGATATCCTGCGGATTTTCCGAAACGTTCTGGCTCTCAAGAAGCTGACGGATCCATGAGAATTTCTCCTCAAACCTCTGTCTGCCGTTCATTCCGAGCTTATACTTCCAGTGTGCGGCAACACCGTACTCTGCAGTGCGGTGCATCTCCCATGTTCTGATCTGAACCTCAAACGGAATACCCTCGTCGCCGATAACCGTTGTATGGAGCGACTGATACATATTCGCCTTGGGAGTTGAAATATAGTCCTTGAAGCGTCCGGGAATGGACTTGAACATATCGTGAATTATTCCGAGGCAGTTGTAGCAGTCGATAACGTCGTCAACTATAATTCTGACGGCATAGATGTCGTAAATTTCGTCAAAGCTTTTACCCTGCATATACATCTTGCGGTAAATTCCGTGAACGCTCTTGATTCTGCCGGAAATACTGCTGTTAGGCACAACCTGCTTGATCCTGTCGCTGATCTTCTTCTGAATACTGTCAAGATACTCTTTTCTCTTGGACTGCTGATGCTCAAGCTTTTCCTGAATTTCCTTGTAGGCAACGGGATCAAGGTAACTGATTGCCAGATCCTCAAGCTCCTCCTTTACGCCTCTGATACCGAGACGGTGAGCGATCGGAGCATATATTTCTAAGGTTTCCTGAGCTTTTTCACGTCTTTTATCCGGTCGCATAAAAGACAAGGTTCTCATATTGTGTATGCGGTCTGCCAGCTTGATGATAATGACACGGATATCCTGCGACATCGCCATAAGCATCTTGCGGACATTCTCCGCCTGCTGCTCCTCCTTGGTAAAGATAGGCACCTTGCCGAGCTTTGTAACTCCCTCAACAAGGTTTGCAACATCCTCGCCGAAATCCTCCTGAATATTCTCTTTCGTCATATCCGTATCTTCGACAACATCGTGCAGCAAGGCCGCAGCCATCGACTCCCCGTCCATACCTAAGTTGTAAAGGATAACAGCGACGGAGATAGGATGAATTATATAAGGCTCGCCCGAAAATCTGAACTGCCCCTCATGAGCCTTTTTTGCAACGAAATAAGCCTTTTCAACGAGTGAAACGTCATTTTCCGTCATATTCTCCCTGACAAGCGTAATCAGCTTTGAATAAAGCTCATCGGGGTTTTCGGGTACGAAGTTTTTTTCTCCGTCCGTCTTGCCCTCGGATGCAGCCATCGAAGAAGTTAATTTGTTTTTTTCATTTGCTTCTGACATTTTCTTACCACTCGGCATTGTCTGCCGATCCCTTTGACAATTCTGTTAATCTTTTGAGTATGGGCGCATCCTGCAAGTTGACCTTCTCGCTTGTTTTCGGAACGCTCAAGCCCTGATTTTCGTCTTTAATAAGTATGCCCATTTCGAGCATCGCCTCAACAGACACCGCAACCTGACCGTAGTCCTCCGCCCATAGATCAAGCCTGTGACAGAGGGTTTCGATATCGTAATTCCATCTTCCGACGGAGCGGATAAATCTGTAAACCTTGGCGGAGGTCTCCCTCTGCGGAATAAGCAACTCTGCGTCAAAGCCCTGAGTTTTGCCACTCATAAGCTTTGAAAAATCGCTCATTGAGCTGAAAAGATCCTCCTCGACCATATCGTGAAGCTTAATGTTTTTTAACAATATGTTGACTCGGACCTGACCGAGATATTCATTCGCCTCAAGCTGAACGGCGGCGTCCACAACATCGCCCTTTCGGTACGGAAATTCCGCCTGCACGGTTTTGAACTTCACCGTTTGCAGGGAGACGCCGTTGCGTTCAAGTATTATTCTCAGATGCTTTCCGTTTCCGATAGGCTGAATATCCGACACGGTCATATTGTAGAGTCCGAATATCGGCTGAGGATTGCCCGAGCCGAAGGGTTCAAGCTGATTTATCGTTTCCAGCATTTCTACACTGACGCAGGCAGGATTGAGCTTGAAGTCAATGTTCTGCATCGGATACGGCATTTCCATACTGTCGGCATAAGCGTTTATCGCCTTTCTGAAAGCGTCTATATCCGAGGTTTTCAATCCTATTCCTGCGGCAAGAGTATGTCCGCCGAAATTTGTCAGACATTCACCGCAGGCGTTGAGTGCATCATAGAGACTAAAGCCCTCAATGCTTCTTCCGGAGCCTTTTGCATCCTCGCCGTCAACCGTAATTACAAGCGTCGGCTTGCCGTATTTTTCAACAAGTCTTGAAGCGACAATTCCCACAACTCCGTCATGCCAGCCCTCGCCTGCAACAACAAGCACATTTTGATACTGCCAATCGGAATTTGCTTTTATCTGTTCAACAGCCTGACCGAGTATCTCCTGCTCCGTCTGCTGTCTTAATATATTTTCATCATTTATCTCCTGAGCAAGGAGAGTTGCCTCGTCGTAATCATCCGTCAGCAAAAGTCTTATCGCTCTGTCAGCCGAGCCCATTCGTCCTGCGGCATTTATCCTCGGACAGATACCGAAAGCAACTGAGGTTGATGTGATTGCTTTATTCCCCAGTCCTCCGGCCTCGATGAGAGCCTGAAGTCCTATTCTGTCGGAATCCGCTATCAGCTCAACTCCCCGGCGTACAATATCCCTGTTCTCTTTGATAAGCGGCATAATATCTGCAACCGTTCCGATCGCCGCAAGGTCGGCAAAGCTGTCGGTCACTCCGTTCTCCTCTCCCTCAAGGGCGCATATCAATTTATATGCAACACCTACGCCTGCATAGTCTTTGAACTCCAGATTGCAGTCCTCTCTGTGAGGATCAACCACGGCGACCGCCTGCGGCAGAACGTCCGAGGGAAGATGATGATCAGTGACAATAAGCTCCATTTCAAGCTCGTTGATATATTTCGCCTCGTCGATTGCGCTTATTCCGTTATCGACGGTAATTATCAGCCTGACTCCCATCAGGCTGAGCTTGTCGATAGCCTCATAGCTCAGACCGTAACCCTCGGTGTGGCGGTTCGGAACATAATAGACAACGTCCGCGCCCTGCATCTCAAGGTAAGAATACAACAGCGCAGTCGATGTCACTCCGTCTGCGTCATAATCGCCGTAGACAGCAATTCTTTCAAATCCGTCAAGAGCCTTCTGTATCCTTTTGACCGCAGGGTACATATCGGGGAAGTCCATCGGATCAACGCTTTTGCGTTCGTCAAGTCCGAAAAATTCCCTCGCCTGCTCAACTGTATTTATTCCTCTCGTCGATGCGATCAGAGCGGAATAAGGACTGATTCCGAGCTTTTCGGAAATAAGCGTTGCGTTTTCTTTATTTCCGCTTTTGACTATCCACTTTTTCCTGCTCATATCGCATCTCCTTTCATTTTATTTATCGTATATTTCTTCAAGCTGGCTGACCGTATGTGAAATATCAAACAGCGCAAGCTTGTCTTTATCTGCCCTTTTTTTCGGCTCGTCAAGCATTATATTTATTTTTTCAGCCCACTCAGCGGCTCCCTTTTCAAGCGGAAAATACTCTATCAGTCCGACGTCGGCTTCCCTTGTGACAACATCGGAAACCAAGCACCTGAGTCCTGCCGACTGCGCCTCGACAAGCGAAAACGGCAAGCCCTCAAAGAGTGACGGCATCAGGAAGCAGTCACAGCAGGCAAGAACTTCCCTGACGTCGGTTCTCACTCCCGTGAAAATAATTCTGTCGGAAATTCCGAGCTGTTCGGCTCTTGACTTCGCTTCGGCTTCCAGCTCGCCTGCACCCAGCCAGACATATTTGAAATCATTCCTCAGCTTTGCAAGCTCCGCTATAATATCAACGGCAAACACAGGGTTTTTCTGAGCGGAAAGTCTGCCGACAGAAACTACAAAACGGTTTTCGTCTCCGCTTGCTCCGAATTTTTTTGAGTATTCTATGCGGTCAAAGCCGTCGGGCATAATGAAGCTCTGCGTATCGATTCCGTTATAAATCAGAGTTGACTCCCTGCCGCCGTAGAAATAGTCCGACGCAACATCGGAGCAGGCAAGCAGCTTTGTCGAGGAGCGGATTATCAGCCTTTTCATCGTTCGGCTGTAAAGCTTTTGCAAAAGCTTTTTAAGCGAAGCCAATCTGCCGACCGGAGAATACTGACTTTTTGAATTGTGTGCGTGACATATCCTCACAGGTATTCCGCATTGCTTTGCGATAGTAAGGGTTATGCCGTTGAGCAGATCCATATTTGAGTGAGCAATATCAAAATGCTCGGAGGCTAAAATCCTTTTAACATTCTTTATATAAATCAGCTTTTTCTGCGGAGCGTCAAGATCACCTGCATGAACCACCCTGATACCGAGATCGGTAACGGTTTTTTCATGAAGGCACTCAACTCCCTCGTCAATGGCAACGACAACGGCAATGTCATATTTTTCCCTGTTGATTTTTTTCAGCACATTTACAAGAAAGGTTTCAATTCCGTTTGCGCTTAGTCCGTGCGAGAAAAATACAATTTTTTTCATAAGGTCTACACCTGCCGCAGATTATTTTTCCTTTTTATTGTGCTTCTCGGAAACAGCCGCAAGCACTTCCCTCTTGAAATCGCCGTAGATCTTGTACTTCTTTGAGAAAACAATGTATGAAATTATGATGAGCACCGGCGGCACAATAAACATGAGCGCAGAAATAGCGTCCTTAGCCGTCTGAGTCTGTTCGGGTGCTGTTCCCTCGTATTTGGTAACGCTGAAGGTCAGGTACATAATGATGCACTGTACCGTGTACGCCATTTTCTGCAAAAATCCCTTCATCGAGAATGTCAGGCTTTGATTTCTCTTGCCGAGCTTGTACTCACCGTAGTCAACAACATCGGCAAGCATAACCGTCTGATTGACAAACATACTTCCTATGCCGACCGAGGTAAGCAGATAGCAAGCACCAAGCCCGTAAACATTGCCGTCGAAGCCGTAGCCGATTATCGCCATTCCGATATATCCTGCGGCAGCCATGCCGAGAGAGAGCTTGTAAATAGAGCGGTTATTCATAAACTTGGAGCAAACGGGAATAACGGCTATACCTATGATTGAGCCGACCGCTCCGAACATATTGAACTTTGACTGAAGACCGAGATCACCTGCAACGGAGGTGAAATAATAACTGCTGATACCGGAAGTCATATAGTAACCTGCATTTGAAATCATCGCAAAGAGCATAAACACAAGAAGCTGATCATTCTGTCTTACAACGTTGACAGCGTCTTTAAACGAAAACTTTTCGCCGCCCTTGACAACGTTTCTTTCCTTTGTGGAAATGACGCAGATAAAGGCGAAGAGCACAAGCAGTACCGAAGCAATAATTGACCACTTGCCGAAACCTACTCTGAGGCTCTCAGGTGTCATTGCACTCAGGCTGTCTGCACTTGATCTGCCGAAAAAGGCAACGATAGGTGCGGTGAGGATAAGCACGATTCCCTGACCGAGACCGGAGAAGGTTCTTGCGATTGTAGAGATGAAGTTTCTGTCCTTTTCCTCTGTTGCAAAGGAAGGTATCATCGACCAGTACGGAATGTCGGCAAGGGTGTTCGTCATTCCCCAAAGGACGTAGAACACGGCAACATAGACATACATCCAGACGGATTTAGTGTCAATTCCGGGATTATTGAAAAGCAGACACAGAACAACGGCATTTGCCACCGCACCTCTTAGTATCCACGGACGGTATTTGCCCATTTTGCTGTTTGAAATATCAACCAGCGTACCCATCATCGGATCGTTGATTCCGTCCCAAAGTCTCGCTATCGGAGCAAGAATGAGAAGGAACAGCGGACTGATACCGAGTGCGTTTGTCAGATACAGCGATAGGTAGGAATAGAATAAACCGTAGCTGAGATCAAGACCGACCGCGCCGACGCCATAGCCGATTTTTTCTCTGAAAGGAACTTTTTTATCCATACTGATACCAACTTTCATAAATTAGCCTAAGCCAAATTATATAATACCACAAAAAAAGGATTTATACAATAGAAAAAATGACGTTCCTTGTAAAAGAAATTCGAGTAGGAATCTGTGACCATTAGTTGGACAGCCGACCTTATCACCAACGTGCGTACCTCCCTTGACATGCCACGATATTCCCACCAAGTAATAATACATGCCGATTACATCCACATAAAACCACGCTGAGACGGCTATCTCAGCGTGGTTAATTTTTATTCACATCAAATGCTGTGCGTTTCCGTATTATCCTTGGCGGCAAACATTTCATTTCTGAGCAAATCGAACTTGTCCCACAGCTTGGGATTGGTATATTCTTTCCAGCGGTCAACATCGCCGTTGATGAAGCACTCCCGCATTTCGGTTGCGGAAATGTCGATCGTTTTCGGGATATAAAGCTCGGCTACCGAAGCGCCCTCTACGCTGTCAAACCAGCTAATGCGCCGTGCCTCCTTACCCGAAATCAACAGATCCGGCATCTCGCCGAATCGGTCAACGACGTTTCTGAGCACATAATCTCCCCACGACGAGTTGTTTCCCACCCCGATATCGGGAAGAGGATAGATATAAATATCTTCGCCGAAAACCGATCTCAGCATATCCGCCCTTGTTTCAAATGAAAAGGGATTTTTGTATGTCCCCTTCTCATCGGACGAGCCGATGAATATACCGACCTTGTCGCAAAGCTCGCATGCTTTGTTTATCATCATCTCGTGCCCCGAATGGAGCGTCTGAAATCTTCCGACCAGTATTCCGAGTTTATACGGTTTGCTTTTCAAAAAATCACCTGTGTTCTTTTTCTTTAATATATTAACAGACTTTATTATACACATATATTTACTTCTTTTCAACCAAAAATTTTCAAAAAAACAGGGATGCCGCAAAGCGACATCCCGATTTAAGCTGAAATATGTTACATTTTGAATCCTGTCATGCTGACTGTTGAAGAAGCAACTGCCGTAGCTGATGTGCCGACAACATTTGAAAGATCAAATTTAAAATCAAACTTTGCATTAAGTGACACAAGGTTGCCTGTTGATGCGTTGATTACAGCGGTGATAACAGCATTGCTGTAGCTTTCGCTGATATTAGCGCTTCCGCAGCCGGGAACCGCTGAAATTGCAGACATAACGTTCTCCGCAGTCTTGTGATCCCAGTAATTCTTATCCTTGTCACCGCAGGCAAGTCCGCTTCTGTCAAGCGGAGAGTTGTTTGAAGAAACTACCTTACCGCCCTTAACGGAGCTTGAGCCGTTCTTGATGTTAAGGGTGATTGTATAGTTGTTTCCGCTCTTTGTGCAGGTTGCTTTTGTGACATCGGACGCAGTAAGCTTGGAAGCCTGGAAATACTTATGATAGCTGTCAGCATCGGCTGATGTTACAGACTTGGTGAATTTATTTGCATCGCCAACGCCCATAAACTCGAAAACTTTAGACTTGAACTGCTTGAGCGCAAAGCCTGCATCGTATGACTTTTCAACAGTCGATCTTGTCTTGCTGAACGGAGCCTTCTTAGCGGCAACCTTAGCCGTTGCGGTGTTGTAATAGCTTACGATCTGAGCAACACCGGTCGGAATGCCTGAGC
>JAEDFL010000054.1 GCA_016292785.1 Clostridiaceae bacterium
CGAAACCTGGGTGACGCAGATAATTGAATCGGTTTCAGACTCCAAGGTGAACATCGTTGAGCTTGCCAAAGAGCTTGGTTTGGAGATCAACGGACACGAGCATGAGCATCATCATGATGAGCATGAGGAACACGAGGAGGGCGAAACGGACGAGCATATCTGGACAAATCTTGAAACCGCTTCGGATATGATCGGCTGTATGGCTGAAAAAATGGGCGAGCTTGATCCCGAAAATGCTGATTATTATAAAGATAATGCATCGGCATATTCCACAAAGATACTTGATCTCAGGGATGATATACAGGAGCTTGTAAGCAAATCAAAGCGCAGGGAAATTGTTTCGGGATCAAGATTTGCTATGAAAAACTTCACCCACGAATTTGGCATTGAATTTACCGCCGCCTTTGATTCCTGCGTGGACAATACCGAGCCGAGCGCATCGGTAATGGCGGAAATAATAGACAAAATTCAGACGGATAATATTCCTGTAATTTTCTATGAGGAGCTGACCGAGCCGAAAATCGCAAGGGCGGTTTCGGTTGAAACGGGAGCTGAAATGCTTCTGCTCCATTCGTGCCACAACATTTCGTCGGACGAAATGAAAAGGGGAGAAACATATCTTTCCCTTATGCGGCAAAACTATAACAATTTAAAGGAGGCGCTGAACTGATGCAGCTTTTGAAATGTGAAAATATTCATATGAATTATGACTCGACAAAGGCGGTAAACGGCGTCAGCTTCAGCGTTGACGAGGGCGATTTCCTTTGTATTGTAGGTGAAAACGGAGCAGGCAAAAGCACCCTGCTCAAGGGTATTCTCGGCTTGCAGAAGATATCGGAGGGCAGAGTAATCTTTAACGGTATCAAAAAAAGCGAGATCGGATATCTGCCACAGAGAACGCAGGTGCAAAAGGATTTTCCTGCGGCGGTCAAGGAGGTCGTGCTCAGCGGAAGGATCGGAAGAAGAGGAAAGCTTTTCTACTCCGCAGAGGACAGGCAGATAGCCGCAGAGAATATGGAAACGATGAAGATAAGCGACATCAGAAACAAGTCTTTTAACGAGCTTTCGGGCGGTCAGCAGCAGCGAGTGCTTTTGGCAAGGGCGCTGTGTGCAACGGACAGGCTTCTTCTTCTCGACGAGCCGACGGCAGGACTTGATCCTTTTGTGACAGAGGATATGTACAGGCTGATTGAACACCTCAATTTAGAACACGGCGTGACGGTTATAATGGTCACTCACGATATCAAGAGTGCCGTGAAATATGCGAATAAAATTCTCTGTATGGAGCATGACGGCGATTTCTTCGGCACAACGCAGGAATATCTCGATACTCCTGCGGCAAAGAGAATACTCGGAGGTGACGGCAATGCTTGATATGTTCGTTCAGATGTTTTCCTACGGCTTTATGCGCAGGGCGATAATTGTCGGCGTGCTGGTCGCTCTGTGTGCCGCTTTGCTCGGCGTTACCCTCGTTTTAAAGAGATATTCGATGATCGGTGACGGACTTTCCCACGTCGGCTTCGGCGCTCTTTGCGTTGCCTTGGCGATGAATGTCGCTCCGCTTGCCGTTTCCGTGCCTGTGGTGATAATTTCGGCTTTTCTGCTTCTTCGTGTCAGCGACACGGGAAAGATAAAGGGCGATGCGGCGATTGCGCTTATATCGAGTACCTCGCTGGCGGTCGGTATACTTGTCACGTCAATGACTACGGGACTTAATTCCGATGTCAACGGATATATGTTCGGAAGCATACTTGCAATGAGCAGTACAGATGTTATAATAAGTATAGTCCTTTCGGTGGCGGTGCTTGTGCTTTACTTCGTTTTCTACAACAAGATTTTTGCCGTCACCTTTGACGAAAGCTTTGCGGCGGCAACAGGCACAAGGACGGGAATGTATAATACGCTGATCGCCCTGCTGACGGCGATAACGGTCGTTATCGGTATGAGGATAATGGGCGCAATGCTCATTTCAAGTCTTGTAATTTTTCCTGCGCTGACCGCCATGCGAGTGTGCAACACCTTCAGAAAGGTCGTTGTGACCTCGGCGGTTATCTCCGTTGTATGTTTCTTTGCAGGACTGTTTATTTCGTTTGTATTTTCAATGCCGGCAGGCGCAAGCGTTGTTGCCGTCAATGCGGTAATGTTTGCAATATTCTCCCTTGTCGGAATGATAAAAAGAAAAGTTTCATAAATTGATCTATGAGGTGGTATTATGACAATCAAAGAATTAAAGGAAAATCCCGTTAAGCTCATCGCAGAGGATTGGGCGCTTGTCAGCGCAGGCACACCCGAAAGCTGGAACACGATGACGGTGAGCTGGGGCGGAGTAGGCGAGCTTTGGGGCAGAGATGTTGTTTTCATCTTTATCCGTCCGCAGAGATACACAAAGAAATTCCTCGATGAACAGGAATATTTTACGCTCAGCTTCTTTGATGAGAAGTACAAGGACGCTCTGCGCCTTTGCGGCAGAGTTTCGGGCAGGGACTGTGACAAGGCGGCAAAGGCAGGTCTGAGCGTTGCTTCCGACGGCGAAGCGGTTTATCCTGCCGAAGCAAGGCTTGTGATAAAATGTAAAAAGATCGCTGTTCAGAGCTTGGATAACTCAGGCTTTATTGACACAACGATCGAGGAAAACTATAAAAATTCCGATTATCATTATATCTATGTCGGAGAAATTGAAAAAGTCATCGAAAAAAATTAAAAAACTTACAAAAAAGTATTGACAAATGAATTAACCCGATATATAATGATGTAGTCGCTTGGGAACAACAGTTCCCAACACAGTCGGTGTTGATGGCGAAGAGGGTCCACCCGTTCCCATCCCGAACACGGTAGTTAAGCTCTTCCGCGCTGAAAATACTTGGCGGGCAGCCGCCCGGGAAGATAAGGCGACGCCGACATAATCGAACAGTCGTTTTCGTAACGGCTGTTTTGCTTTAACGGATCCTGTCAAAAGACGGGATCTGTTTTTTTAAAAATATTTTGCAAAGCTATTGCATTTTCTAAAAACCTGTGTTAAAATAGCTTTTGCGTGAATATATCGAAAGAGGTGAAACACATGAAGGAAGGAATTCATCCTAAGTACGAAGAGACAGTCGTTCGTTGTGCTTGCGGTAATGAGATAAAGACTTGTTCTACAAAGAAAGATCTGCGTGTTGATATCTGCTCAAAATGTCACCCGTTCTTTACAGGTAAGCAGAAGCTTGTTGACACCGGCGGACGTGTTGACCGCTTCAATAAGCGTTTCAATTTGTCTAAATAATTATGAAGAAAAGGCGGTGTTTTACACCGTCTTTTTTTAACCTGTCTGAAAGGAGCCGCCTATGGAATACAGAACCGTCGGCAAAGCCGCAAATGACGAATTTGTCGAAAAAAAGTCGAGATTTATCGGCTATATCAAGCCTGTCACAACTCAGGACGAGGCGGGTGCCTTTATCAATGAAATAAAATCCAAGCATTGGGACGCAACACACAATGTCTATGCTTATGTTCTGCGTGACGGACAGATTCGCCGCTACTCCGATGACGGCGAGCCGCAGGGTACGGCGGGCATACCCGTTCTCGATGTTCTTCTCAAGGAGGAGCTGACGGACTGCGTAGTTGTTGCCACAAGGTATTTCGGCGGTACTCTGCTCGGAACGGGCGGACTTGTCAGAGCATACTCCCACACGGCTAAGCTTGCCGTTGACGCAGGCGGAATAATCACGATGAAGCTTTGCAAGGTGCTTCGTGTCTGCTGTGATTACAATTTCTACGGCAGGCTCAATTCCTTAATCCCCGAATGTGGCGGAGTGATTGACGGCACAGATTTTGCCGACACGGTAACGGTCACGTTTAAAATGCCCGTAGGTGATGTTGACAGCTTTGAAAAGAAGCTTGTCGATCTCAGTCTCGGAAAGTTCCGCAGTGAAGAAATCGGAGAAGAATTTAAAAATTTTTAAAATTTTTAAAGGAAAAAGGCGAAAAACGGAGTATATAATTATTGTAGTCCTGAGTCAGGGACATTCCCATTTTCGGACGGGAGGTAAGACGTATGAAAAAAACGGTCAGGGAAACGATCTGCGAGAATGAGCATCTCATTTTGAGCGGCAACGCCTGCTTTTCGGATCAGAGCAGGGGCAGACTTGTTGACGAGCCTGAAACCGAGCTGAGAACCTGTTTTCAGCACGACCGTGACCGAGTGATACACAGCAATTCTTTCCGCCGTCTGAAGCATAAGACTCAGGTTTTCCTTTCGCCTCAGGGCGATTATTACCGAACACGTCTCACCCACACCCTTGAGGTTGCTCAGATAGCAAGAACGATCGCCGTCTGTTTAAGGCTTAACGAAACCCTGACGGAGGCGATTGCCCTCGGACACGATCTCGGACACACGCCGTTCGGTCATGCGGGCGAGCGTGCGCTCAACAGCGTTTGCTACGGAGGCTTCCGCCACTATGAGCAGAGCGTGAGAGTGGTGGACGTTATTGAAAAAGAGGGCAAGGGACTGAACCTCACATGGGAGGTCAGGAACGGGATTGACCGACACACCAACGGCGAGGAAGCGGCAACCCTTGAGGGCAGGATAGTGCGCCTTGCCGACAGAATAGCATATATAAATCACGATATTGACGATGCGGTTCATGCAGGCGTGATGAAGGAGGAGGATATTCCCTCCGATATCCGTGACGCTCTCGGATATTCCAAAAGTCAGAGAATTGACAAGCTGGTAAAATCGGTCGTCAATAACAGCAAGGACGATATATTACTCGGCGAGGACTGCGCCGATGCTTTTGCCGCCTTACACTCCTTTATGTTTGAAAGGGTTTATACAAACCCTGCCTGCAAGAGCGAGGAAACCAAGGCGGTTGAGATGATAAAATGGCTTTATGAATACTATCTGAGCCGTCCCGACGAGATGCCCGAGCTTTACATAAAGATCAGCGAAAGAGAGGGCGTTGAACGTGCGGTCTGCGATTATGTTGCAGGAATGACGGACAGATTTGCCGTAAGTACGTTTGAAAGGCTTTTTGTGCCTAATTCGTGGATGATGGTCTGATGATATAACCGAAAGGAGGCTGACATAATGGCGATAAGCGATGAATTTTTGAGTGAGCTGCGCTCAAGGACGGATATAGAAAGCCTTATTTCTCAGTATGTCAACCTCTCCAAAAGGGGCAGAAATCCAAAGGGGCTTTGCCCGTTTCATAACGAGAAAACTCCGTCCTTTACCGTATATCCCGAAAGTCAGTCGTTTTACTGCTTCGGCTGCGGAGCGGGCGGCGACGCAATAACCTTTATACGAAAAATCGAAAACCTCGACTATGTTGAGGCGGTTAAAATGCTTGCCGACAGGGCAGGAATGAAGATGCCCGAAGACGGCTACGACGACACTCTTGTCAAGCACCGTCAGCGCATATTGGCGGCAAACCGAGAGGCGGCAAGATTTTTTCATCAAACAATGATGTCCGAACAGGGAAAAATCGGATTTGACTATTTTGCAAACCGGCGCCGCCTGTCAATTCAGACGATAAAGCATTTCGGACTCGGCTATGCGCCCGATTCGTGGGACGCTCTGACAAAGCATATGCACTCAAAGGGCTTCACCAATCAGGAGCTTTATGACGCAAACCTTGTTAAAAAAAGTGAAAAGGACGGCAGAGTCAGCTATTACGATAATTTCAGAAACCGTGCGATGGTGCCGATAATTGACCTCAGGGGCAATGTGATTGCTTTCGGCGGACGTGTGCTGGACGACTCGAAGCCTAAGTATATCAACACTTCGGACACCCTCGTCTACAAGAAAAGCAACGGAGTTTTTGCTCTCAATTTTGCCAAAAACGGCAACCCGGACAACCTCATCGTTGCCGAGGGATATATGGACGTTATCGCCCTGCATCAGGCGGGCTTTACAAATTCGATCGCCTGTCTCGGTACGGCTCTGACTCAGGAACAGGCAAGGCTTATTGCAAGGTACACCGACGAGGTAATACTGTCCTACGACTCCGATGAGGCAGGTCAGAAAGCAACGAAGCGGGCTATCGGAATATTCGGAGAAACAGGACTTAAAATAAGAGTGCTGAAGCTTGCAGGCGGTAAGGATCCCGACGAAATCATAAAGAATTACGGCAGAGAGCGTTTTCAAAAGCTGCTTGACGGCGCCGCAAACGATATTGAATACAGTATTCTTCGTGAACGTGAAAAATATGATATCGGCACGATCGACGGCAGGACAAAGTTCCTGACTGCGGCGGCAGATATCCTTTCAAAAGGAAATCCGATTGAGCAGGATATGTACGCCTCAAAGCTTTCGACCGAGATGTCCGTCAGCAAGGATGCGGTTATGCAGGAGATAAAGAGGGCATACAAGCGGCGTTCAAAGGTGCAGACCAAGGAGCAATTCAAAGAAATTGTCCGTGAAACCGTGATGCCCAAGGATAACATAAATCCCGAAAGGAACAAGCATTATAAGGCGGCGAGGGCGGAGGAAACGCTTATTGCAACAATAATGCAAAACCCCGATTTTTACAGCAAAATCAAGGATAAGATCAGTCCGGAGCTTTTCGTGACCGACTTCAACCGACGGGTTTGGACTTCCCTTGCAAACAGGCTTGACAGCGGCAGGGGGACGGAGCTTTCCCTGCTTTCCTCGGAATTTACGCCCGAGGAAATGGGCAGAATAGCTCAATTTGTTTCAATGAGAGATAAACTCAGCAACACCGTCACGGAATGTGACGATTGTATAAAAGTTCTTGAAAAAGAAAAAAATAAGATGACTGTTTCCGATGCGTCACAGCTCAGCGACGAGGAGTTCAGAAATCTTTTCAAAAACCGTAACGGAAGTTAAACAAGGAGTAAAGGTATGGAAAACAATGCAATGACAACACCGATGGACAAAAAGAGTATTCTTAAAAGCCTTATCGAAAAAGGTAAGGCTAACGGCAAGCTCACAACTCAGGATATTGATCAGGCGATTCTTGACATTGATCTTGATCTTGAGGATCTCGACAAGCTCTATGAAACCATCGAAAATCAGAATATTGAGCTTGTTGACGATCTTTCAAACGTCGATCTTGAGAATGTTGATTTCGATATGGATATGCCTAAGTCGGCGGAGCTTTCAACTGAGGATGTCGATGACAAAAATCAGGGTGCGGACGATCCGGTAAAGGTTTACCTCAAGGAGATCGGACGTATTCCGCTTCTTACCGCCGAGGAGGAGATTGACCTTGCTATGAGAATAAACGATGATGACGCCGCCGCAAAGAAACGTCTTGCAGAGGCTAACCTCCGTCTTGTGGTTTCAATCGCAAAGAGATATGTCGGCAGAGGTATGCACTTCCTCGATCTCATTCAGGAGGGCAACCTCGGTCTTATCAAGGCGGTTGATAAGTTCGATTATACAAAGGGCTTTAAGTTTTCGACCTATGCTACTTGGTGGATCAGACAGGCTATAACCCGTGCCATTGCCGATCAGGCGAGAACGATTCGTATCCCCGTTCATATGGTTGAAACGATCAACAAGGTCAAGAAAACAAACAGTCAGCTTCTCCATAAGAACGGCAGAGATCCCAGCGCAGAGGAAATAGCTCAGGAGCTTTCCATGCCTGTTTCCAAGGTGCGTGAAATTCTTCGTGTTGCTCAGGAGCCTGTTTCGCTTGAAACTCCCATCGGCGAGGAGGAGGACAGCCATCTCGGCGACTTCATTCCCGACGACGACGCTCCGGCACCGGCAGATGCGGCTTCGATCCTGCTTCTCAAGGAACAGCTTGACGACGTTCTTGAAACCCTTACTCCCCGTGAAGCGAAAGTGCTTGCGCTCCGTTTCGGTCTTGAGGGCGGACATCCTCACACCCTTGAGGAGGTCGGCAAGGAATTTGACGTTACCCGTGAGCGTATCCGTCAGATCGAGGCCAAGGCTCTCAGAAAGCTTCGTCACCCGAGCAGAAGCAAGAAGCTCAAGGATTTCCTTGATTGATATTAGAATTTTGTCAGTCTCTCTTAAACGAGAGACTGATTTTTCTTTACGCAAAAACTTGACAATAATGTATGTGTGTATTATCATTAAATCAAGGAGGGATATTTATGAAAAAATTTATCAGTGTCCTTTTAACAGTCGTAATTCTTGTTTCCTCGCTTCTTGGTATCAATGCTTTTGCCGAGGGAAGCAGATCCGAGGATTTTCTTAAAAAGCTGAATGAAACAAAATCCGTAGGCATGTCCGTTCCCGACGGTGAGCTTGATTTCGGTAAAATTAAAATAACCGATGTTAAGCTTGCGGCTAAGATTTTTACGGACAAAAACGGCAAAAACGAGCTTAAAATTGCGGGCACGGGAACTGTTTTCGGCGTGAATGCAAGGCTGATTATGGATAAAAAAGACATTTGGATATATATACCTTCATGGAAGGTTAAGATGAGAATAACGGATTTTCTTGATTATGACGGCAGTGCTTCGGACTACGGTGAGCTTCTTTTTGCCGTTACTGAAGTCCTTGGCAATGACATTATGCCTTGCATGAAGCTTGCAAGCGTTGAGGATAAGGAGGTTGAGCCTTACGGACAGGTCAACGTTGAGCATTTTGAGCCCGACGTTGCCGCAACCGCAAAAAAGGCGGTTGAAAAGGGCATTATCACCTTGCCTGAGGGCATGAATCCCGAAGATATCACAAAGGAAGACCTTCTTAAATACGCCGAGCTTGCGGGAGACAACGGCGACGGAGTTGTTGCAATGCTTGACTCTTACGTTGATTTTTATTATCGCGGCGAGTCTTTGGTAGGCTTCAAGATGTATGCCGCAGACCTTGAAGATGCAAGTCAGACTATTTCTTCGGCAGATATGCTGCCGTTCAATGTGTCTGAAATAACCGCGGACATTTCGGACGATATGTTCGATGTTTCGGGCTTCTATTTCAATCTTACTTTCTTAGCGCCACTTATTATTGCCATTTTAGGCACAATGATTTAATATATTGATTGCTTAGTTTCTCACCGACGCCTTTTTGCATAGTATAAAATAGGCGGTGAGATAATTGAAACGAAAAAGAAAATTTTCCCCGATCGTTGCGATGCTTCTAATCGTTCCGATCGGGGCTTTGCTTATATTGGCGGAAGTTAGAATTTCCAACGTCCGCAGGGATCTGCTCAATTATGCGGCAAGGGACGCCGCTTCATCGGCGGCGACGGCAGGAATTGAGAATTCCCTTGATACCGACAAGGTGAGGTATGCCGATCTGATAAAATTCGGCAGAGACAAAAACGGAAATATCGTATCCGTTACGACCGACGCATATTATCTTAACAAAATAGGTAACAATATAGGCGACGAGATCGACAAGCACATAAATCAAATGAAATCATATGTTATAAAAATTCCGTTCAGCGTGCTTTTCAGCGAACAGCTTATCAACGGCAGAGGACCTAAAATACCGATGATATTCGTCATGACGGGAATAACAACGACCGATTTTGAAAACGAATTCACGGCGGCGGGAGTTAATCAGACACATCATCGAATCATGATGAATATAACTGTGAATACTTATGTTATTCATTCGGGTAATGTAACCGTTGTGCCGTATAAAACCAACGTGTGCATAGCAGAAAGCATAGTTGTCGGAATTACACCGCAAACTTTTGCGGAAATTATTCGATAAAAGTTGTAAATCGTGCTTGAATTTGGTATAATAAAAAAAGATTATTTTTTGTTCCGTACTAATTTGCAGGGAAGTGTCTTTATGGGTGAATTTGAAAGATCTGTCGAGCGTGCTAAGGAATTGAGAGATTTACTCAATTACCACAGCCACAAGTATTATGTTGAAGATAACCCTGAAATCGAAGATTTTGAATATGACAGGCTTTTGAGGGAGCTTTCCGATATTGAGGATAAGTTCCCCGAGCTTGTCACGCCCGATTCTCCGACAAGACGTGTCGGCGGAAGTGCAGACGGACAGTTTGAGCCTGTTGAGCACACCGTCCGAATGGAGAGCCTGCAGGACGCTTTCAGCCTTGATGAGCTTAGAGCCTTTGACAAAAGAGTAAAGGAAGCCGTGCCGAACGCAACCTATGTTGTTGAACCAAAGATTGACGGACTTTCTGTTTCCCTTGAATATGAGAACGGAGTTTTCAAAAGAGGCTCAACGAGGGGCGACGGCAATATCGGTGAGGACGTCAGCGCAAATCTCCGCACGGTCGGCTCAATTCCGCTTAGGCTTAAAAGGGAGCTGGACGAGATTGAGGTCAGGGGAGAGGTCTATATGCCCCGCAGAGTTTTCCAAAAGCTTGTTGAACAGCAGGAGAATAACGAGGAAAAGCCGTTCAAAAATCCGAGAAATGCGGCGGCAGGCTCGCTCAGACAAAAGGATCCTAAGGTCACGGCAAAGCGCAGACTTGATATTTTTGTTTTTAATATACAGCGTATCAGCGGCAAGGTGCTGACAGGTCACAAGCAGTCGCTTGACTACATCAAAGAGCTGGGCTTCAAGACAATTCCGTTCTACACTCCCTGCACAAGCATTGACGAGGCGATCAAAGAGGTTGAGCGTATCGGAGAGATCAGGGGTACTCTGCCCTTTGATATAGACGGAGCGGTCATCAAGGTTGATGATTTCAGCCACCGTGAACTGCTCGGAAGCACATCGAAGTTCCCAAAGTGGGCAATCGCTTTCAAATATCCTCCGGAAGAGAAGCAGACAAAGATAGTTGATATAGAGATCAACGTCGGCAGGACGGGCGTTCTGACTCCGACGGCGGTGTTTGAGCCTGTTATGGTCGCCGGCTCAATGATAAGCCGTGCAACGCTCCACAATCAGGATTTTATTGCCGAAAAGGATATAAGGCTCGGCGACACAGTAACAATACGCAAGGCAGGAGATATTATTCCCGAGGTTCTGAACGTTGTTGAGCACGGCGGAAATTCACAGCCTTATCATATGCCGGAGCATTGCCCCTCGTGCGGAGCAAAGGTTGTCAGGGAGCAGGGAGAGGCGGCGGTACGCTGTCTGAATACGGATTGCCCTGCACAGCTTCTCAGAAATCTTATTCATTTCTGTTCCCGTGATGCGATGGATATTGAGGGACTCGGTGAGAACAATATTGAGCTTTTCGTAAAATCCGAACTTATCAAAACCCCTGCGGATATATATTCACTCACGGCAGAGCAGATAATTCCGCTTGAAAGAATGGCGGAGCAGTCCGCAAACAACCTTATCACAGCAATAAAAGAGTCCAAGAAGAATGACCTTTCAAAGTTGATTTTTGCCCTCGGAATACGTCATGTCGGTCAAAAGGCGGCGAAGCTTCTTTCCGAACGCTTCGGTACTATGACCGCCCTGATGAACGCAAGCTTTGACGAGATAATGACGATTGACGGCTTCGGTGCGATTATGGCGCAGAGTGTTGCCGACTATTTCAATATGCCCGAAAGCCTTGAGCTTATAGACAAGCTTATGGCGGCAGGACTTAATATGAAGTCGCTCAAGGAAGTCAAGGATATGAGATTTGCAGGCAAGGTGTTTGTCCTGACAGGAACTCTGCCGACCTACAAGCGCAGTGAAGCAGCTCAGATCATCGAGAGCTTCGGCGGTAAAACCTCGTCGTCCGTGTCCAAGAAAACGGATTTTGTTCTTGCGGGCGAGGAGGCAGGAAGCAAGCTCCAAAAGGCGGCTGACCTCGGAATAAAAGTCATCAGCGAGGACGATTTTACAGAGATGATAAAATAATAAAAAATTTTAAAAAAACACTTGCATTTTCAAAAAACTATGGTATAATAACATACGTTCTCAGCCAACAGCTCGGCTGCGGACAATCAGAAAAATGGCGAATGGGAGCATAGCTCAGCTGGGAGAGCATCTGCCTTACAAGCAGAGGGTC
>JAEDFL010000055.1 GCA_016292785.1 Clostridiaceae bacterium
TGTTGAAGATGAATACGGCTTCCGCTTCGTATTTTTCAAGTATTTCAATGCTTTTGCGATAGCCGACAATGTAGCATACCGTGGAGAGAGCGTCGCTGAGAAGCCCCGACTCGCACACAACGGTGACGCTCTTAAATTCGCCGTTGGCAGGGTAGCCCGTCGTCGCATTGAGAATGTGATGATAACGCTTGCCGTCCTGCTCAAAGAATTTTTCGTAGCTGCCCGAGGTGGAAACGCAGACGTTTTTGAGCTTGAGCGTACCCATCGACTGCTTGTCATTATCGGGATTGACGATGCCGACGGAAAAGGTTCTGCCGCCGTAGATGAGAAGACTGCCGCCGACCGAGACCACGGCCGATTTTGTCTTGCCCTTTTCCAGCAGCTCTTTTATCTTGTCACAGGTGAAGCCTTTGCCGACTGCGCCGAGATCAAGAGCCTGTCCCTCTTTTATCTGAACGGCCTTTCCGGAAACGGAAATGTTTTTATACCCCACATCGTCAAGAGCCGCTTTAATCTCGTCTTTTGACGGCAGACGCTGATTATCTCCGCCGAAGTCCCAAAGCTGAGCGACCTTTCCGATTGTAATGTCGAACACTCCGCCGCAGTCCTCGGAAATTTCGATACACTGACCGATTATCTTAGCCGTGTCGGGAGAAACGGAAACCGAAGAGCCTGCTCCCTCGTTGATCCTATAAACATCCGAGCCTTTCTTTCTCCAGCTCAGCACCGAATTTTCAAGTCCGCTGATCTCTTTTTCAATTTTTTCAAGATCGTTTTTTGCGCCGAAGCCGAATAGCTTTGCGGTGACAACCGTACCCATTGCAACGGAGGTTTTTTCGCAGGAGCTTTTTCCGCTGATAAAATCATATGATACGATGCCGAAAACAATGACGGCGCAGAGAATAATCGCAATTAAGGATTTTTTATTCAGCTTGAATTTTTCGCCGTTTTTCAACATAAACCACCTAAAACTTCAAAATCAATTTATTATACTATGAAAAAAGAACAAATTCAATAGAAACGCAACTAATTAAAAATTTAACAATTTATAAGTATAACGCCCACGAACTATTGTCCGCAGGCGTTTTTCTCAGCTATTTAATGTCAGCAACCACAGCCGTTGTTGTTGAGGAACGAACCGTTGTTGTTTGAGCATCCGCAGCCAAAGCCGCAGCCGCACTCTGAGAATAAGAGGATGATGATGAGAATAAAGATCCAGTTATTGCAGCAACCCATGTTTCTGACCTCCTTTCGTCTTACACTAACATTGTATGAAAAACGGGGAGGTTGGTGACAAAGAACGGTAATTTCAATCTATCTGTCCGACGTTTGAAATAATCAACAAGATTTTTGTTAATTCTATACATTTATTTGACGTCTGTAACTGCAAACAGTGTTGACTTTTTGGAAAATATAGGTTACAATATTCATACAGAATTTTTGGGCGGCGGTTATAAATGATTAGTTATCAATGAACGGGAAATCGGCTGTTTACTAAACAGTTTGCTTTTCTGTTCTTTTTTACTGCTGTTCAGTTCAGGAGGAAAGCGATATGTATGTTTTAGCACTTGACCAGGGAACAACCAGCTCCAGAGCTATAGTTTTTGACAAGCGCGGACGCATTGTTTCCAAAGCACAGAATGAATTTGATCAGATCTATCCCAAATCGGGCTGGGTTGAGCATGATCCGATGGATATTCTTTACAGCCAGATGCACTCCATCTCGTCTGTTATCAATTCGGGCGATTTTGACGTTAAAGAGATCGCCGGCATAGGAATTACAAATCAGAGAGAAACTACGATTATCTGGGATAAGAATACGGGCAAGCCGATATATAACGCTATTGTATGGCAGTGCCGCCGTACCGCCGAGCTTTGCGAAAAGCTCAAGGCAGAGGGACTCGGCGACTATATCCGTGAGCATACGGGACTGCTTATAGACGCATATTTTTCCGGAACAAAGATCAAATGGATCCTCGACAATGTTGAGGGCGCAAGAGAGAGAGCCGAGAAAGGCGAGCTTCTTTTCGGAACGGTTGAAACATGGCTTATCTGGAATCTCACCGGCGGCAAGGTTCACGTTACGGACTATTCCAACGCTTCGAGAACAATGCTTTTCGATGTGGACAAGCTTCAGTGGGACGAGTTCCTCTGCGAAAAGCTCGGAGTGCCGATGTGCATGCTTCCCGAGCCTGTTGAATCAAGCAAGATTTACGGCACGGTAGCTCCCGGAATTATCGGTATTGAGGAGCTTGAGGGCGTTCCGATCTGCGGAGCGATCGGCGATCAGCCTGCCGCCTTGTTCGGTCAGGCGTGCTTCAATCCCGGTCAGGCGAAGAACACCTACGGAACAGGCTGTTTCCTGCTTATGAATACGGGAGACAAGCGAGTTCATTCGGAGAACAATCTTCTTACGGGCGTTGCGTGGAGCATTAACGGTAAAACTACATATTCGATCGAGGGCAGTGCCTTCAACGCAGGCTCGGTAATCAAGTGGCTCAGGGACGAGCTTCATATGGTAGACACCGCACCCAGAGTTGACGAGCTTGCCGAAAGCGTTGAGAATGCAAACGGAATGTTCCTTGTTCCTGCTTTCACGGGACTCGGTGCGCCTTACTGGGATATGTATGCAAGAGGAACGATAGTCGGTCTGACGAGGGGTGTAAACCGTGCTCACTTCTGCCGTGCCGTGCTTGAGTCGATCTGCTTCCAGATGACGGATCTTCTCAGGGCGATGACAAAGGACTCAAATATCATTCTTTCCGAGCTTCGTGTTGACGGAGGAGCAAGCGTCAGCAATATTATGATGCAAATTCAGGCAGACCTCATCAGAACTGTTGTCAACCGTCCCAAGACCGTTGAAACAACTGCACTCGGTGCGGCTTATCTTGCCGGACTTGCCGTAGGAATGTGGGAAACGACCGAGGAGATCGAAAAGAACCGTGAGGTCGAAAAGGTGTTCATTCCCAAGATGGATAAGAAAGAGAGAGACAAGCTCTGTGCCGACTGGAAACGAGCTGTTGAACGCTCGATGAAATGGGCGCAGGAGGATGCTGATTAAGTTAAAAACCGCTTTGGCGGTATAAAAAATAAATTATTTTTTTAAAATAGGAGGTCACTATTATGGGTAAAGTTGTATGTGATTGGAAAACACTGCACGATTTTATGGTTGACGCTTTCAAGGGTGTCGGCGTTCCCGAGGAGGACTGCGAGATCGTCGTTGATATCATTCTTGAATCGGACAGACGAGGAATTGAGTCCCACGGCTGCAACCGTTTTAAGCCGATTTACATCGACAGAATAAACGCAGGTATTCAGAATCCCGTAACAAACTTTGAAATTGTCAAGGAAACTCCGACAACGGCTGTTGTTGACGGTCACGACGGAATGGGACAGGTTATCGGCTACAAGTCGATGGAAATGGCTATCAAAAAGGCTAAGGAATACGGTATGGGTATGGTTGCAGTCCGCAATTCCTGCCATTACGGTATTGCAGGCTATTACGCAACAATGGCGGCAAAGGCAGGCTGCATCGGCATTACGGGTACAAACGCACGTCCGTCCGTTGCTCCGACCTTCGGCGTTGAAGGTATGTTCGGCACAAATCCGCTGACCGTCGGTATCCCGACCGATGAGGATTTCGATTTCGTTATCGACTGCGCAACCTCTATCACTCAGAACGGTAAGATCGAATACTACGAAAGAATTAACGAGCCTGTTCATCCGGGCACGGTTATTGACATTGACGGTAATCCCGTTGAGGGCGACGCAGGTGTGGCTCTCAAGAAAATCCGCAACGGCACAGCTGCGCTGACAACTCTCGGCGGTATCGGCGAGGCTCTCGGCGGCTACAAGGGTTACGGCTACGCAATGGTTATCGAGCTTCTTTCCGCCGCTCTTCAGGACGGTAATTACGGTAAGGCTCTTAACGGCAAGGACGAGAACGGAAACCTTGTTCCTTATCATCTCGGTCATTTCTTCATTGCAATCGACACGGATCATTTCCTCGGCGAGCAGGAGACAAGAAAGAAAGCCGGCGAGATTATCCGCTCCGTTCGTGCATCAAAGAAGGCTCCCGGTCACGACCACATCTTCTCCGCAGGCGAGAAGGAGTGGAACGTATGGCTCGAGAGAAAGGATTCGGGCGTTCCTATCAACGAGTCCGTTCAGGCTGAAATGAACAAGGTTCGTGACGATCTCAAGCTTGACTATGTATTCCCGTGGGAGAAATAATTTTAATAATCGGAGGACAATCAAATGGATTATGCAAAGGAATCCCTGAGACTTCATTATGAGTGGCAGGGTAAAATAGAAGTTGTCGCAAGGGCAAAGGTTGACAATAAGGACGCTCTTTCTCTTGCATACACACCGGGCGTTGCACAGCCCTGTCTTGAAATTCAGAAGGATATCAACAAAAGCTATGAGCTGACACGCCGCTCAAACCTCGTTGCCGTTATAACGGACGGCTCGGCTGTTCTCGGTCTCGGCGACATCGGACCCGAGGCAGGTATGCCCGTTATGGAGGGCAAATGCGTTCTGTTCAAGGAATTCGGCGGAGTTGACGCTTTCCCTCTCTGCATCCGCACCAAGGATGTTGATGAGTTTGTAAACACCGTTGCTCTGCTCTGCGGAAGCTTCGGCGGCATCAACCTTGAGGACATTGCCGCTCCGAGATGCTTCGAGATCGAAAGAAAGCTCAAGGAAAAGGCTGATATTCCCATTTTCCACGACGACCAGCACGGCACCGCGGTTATCTGCTCGGCAGGTATTATCAACGCTCTCAAGCTTGTAGGCAAGAAGATTGAGGACTGCACGGCTGTGTTCAACGGCGCAGGTGCGGCAGGCGTTGCGATTGCAAAGCTCTTCACAAGTATGGGCATGGGCAACATCATTATGTGTGACCGCAAGGGTATCATCTGCGACGGTGACGACCTCGCACCTGCAAAGCAGGATATCGCAGATTTCACGAATAAGAATCATGTCAGAGGCTCTCTTGTCGACGCTATGAAGGGTGCAGACATCTTCATCGGTGTTTCCGCTCCCGGCGTTGTAACGGAGGAAATGATAAAGTCAATGGCAAAGGATCCTATCGTTCTTGCAATGGCAAATCCCGTTCCCGAGATTATGCCCGACCTTGCCAAGGCGGCAGGTGCGGCGGTTGTCGGTACGGGACGAAGTGACTTCCCGAACCAGATCAACAACGTTCTTGCGTTCCCGGGAATTTTCCGAGGTGCTCTTGACGTCCGTGCCAGCGATATCAATGAGGAAATGAAGATTGCCGCCGCAAAGGCTCTTGCAGGTCTTGTTTCCGACGAGGAGCTTTGTGCAGATTACATTATTCCCAAGCCGTTTGATCCGAGAGTCGGCAAAACTGTTGCCGCTGCGGTTGCACAGGCGGCACGTGATTCGGGAGTAGCAAGAATATAACAATAAAACGGGGTGTTGGAGATGAAAACAGCAATTTACGGTGCAGGCTCCCTCGGCACTGTTCTCGGCGCATATCTTTCCAAGGCAGGCGTTGACGTCGACCTGATAACAAGAAACAAGGAGCACGTTGACGCAATGAACGAGGGCGGAGCAAAGATCATCGGTACGGTGAATATGACCGTTCCCGTCCACGCTTTAACTCCCGATCAGATGACGGAAAAATATGAGCTGATAATTCTTCTCACGAAACAGCTTGACAACGAGAACATTCTCAGAGGTCTTGAAAAGAATATGACGGACGACTGCATTGTCTGCACTCTCCAGAACGGACTTCCCGAGCTTTCCGTTTCCAATGTGGTAGGGGAGGACAGGACAATGGGCTGTACCGTTGCGTGGGGCGCAACTCTCCACGGCAAGGGCGTTTCCGAGCTGACGAGTGAACCCGACAGTATGTCGTTCGGTCTCGGCAGAATGAACGGTCAGAAGGACGAGAAGCTTATGCAGGTCAAGGCTCTGCTTGAGAAAATGTGTCCCGTCGAGATCGAGGACAATTTCATGGGCGTCCGCTGGTCAAAGCTTCTTATCAACAGCGCATTTTCGGGTATGTCTGCCGTTATCGGCGGCACATTCGGCGATGCGGCTGAGAATAAGGACTCAAGAGTTTGCTGTCAGAACATAATCAAGGAATGTATTGACGTTGCAAATGCCGCAGGCATAAAGATTGAACCCGTTCAGGGCAAGGATATCGTCAAGCTCCTTTATTATAAGGGCAACGGACTGAAAAAGAAATTTTCCTTTGCGCTTATTCCCGTATGTATCAAGAAGCACCGACTGCTCAAAGCGAGTATGCTTCAGGATCTTGAAAAAGGCAGACTTTGCGAGGTTGACGCAATCAACGGAGTTGTCTGCGAATACGGCAGAAGATACGGTGTACCCACCCCGTATAATGACAAGGTTTGCGAAATTATCCACGGCGTCGAACAGGGTAAATACAAATGCTGCTTCGATAACGTGAAGCTTTTCGCAGGACTGAAAAAGTAAATAAATAATTATCGGCTGTCACTCAACAACGAAGTGACAGCCGATTAGCTTTTTTGATTATTTTTCTTTAATGAGTATGGCGGTATTTACTTTAAGGGTAAAGGACAAATCCGAGGTTTGCTTAATTAACTCTGCGTCGTGTTTATTGTCAAGCAGATACACCTCATAATCGCCGCTTCTGCCGAAATCAACGCTGAAGCATTGCGGTTCAGCCTCGTCGTTATCGGAATAATGCGTGATGACCGTGAGGGTTTTATTGTCCTTGCCGATTCCGCAGAGAGTGTAGATATTATCAAGCTTTGTTTCGCACTTGATTTCAGCATCCATATCGTAAAACATTCCGTACCATTTGAACGGATAATAGCCCTTTAAAGGCTTATAGGTGTAGAAATCAAATACTCCGCAAAACGGTGACTGCATTGTATCATAGTACATCAGCATATCTATCGAAGACTGCTGAGCCGCCGACATACAAGCCATTGTGAAAGCCGCACCCTTCATGCCTATAATTGTATTTATTGAGTAAATAAATTTATCTTCCCAGTTTTTTATGTAGTTCCATTCGTTCAAAATGCTTTCGGTATTCCGATAACCGTTTTCGTTAAGCATTTCTTTTATGCGTTCGGCTTTGTCGGTGACAGCTTTAGGCTCTGTGCAGTAAATATGCCATGAGAAAAAGTCGATAGGAACGTTTCTCTTTCGCATTTCCTGTAAAAAGTCATCTGCCCATGTAAGTTGCCATGCAAGCGCAGGACCTCCGATTTTAAGCTCGGGGAAGCAGGCTTTCAGGTGCTTTGCCGCTATCTCATACATATCGAAAAACTGAACCTTCGTGCCGCCCCAGGTGCGCTTGTTGGTGCTGTCATCGGGATCAAGATCCGGCTCGTTCCAGATCTCCCAGTATTCGATATTCAAATTGAAACCGTCAGCCCAGCCGTAATTATAATGACGGATAATATGCTCGCAGATAACAGCCCATTTTTTAAAGTCCTTCGGCGGAACAGTTCCGTGCTTTTTGATTTGGTGCTCGATAGCCTGTCCCAATCGGAAAAAGGTTTTTGTCCCTGCGTCAAGAGTGGTCAGTATGCTTTCGTCGGTGCAGGCAAAATCATAGGAATCGGGATTTTCGGGATCGGCGTCAAAGTTCGGAAATATGGCGGTGATATCATGCGAATAAGGTCCGCCGTAAATAGAACCGCCTAAATTGGAATCGTGATTTCTTGAATAGGGAATCCTTGCCGCTTTATAATCGCTGAGGTTGCTTCTGTACTGGTCTGTTACATGTCTTTTGTGCCACGGGCCTCCGTTTGTTGCGTTAAGAGGCTTAAAGCTTCCCGCTTTTTTATTCAAGTCAAATTTTAACGTGTTCATAACAACATCCTTTCGTTAAAGCGCTTTTATAACAACAAGGGATATAATGCCGAGCAGAATACCCACAACGCTCTTGACTGTGAGCTTTTCCTTGAAAACCGCCGCCGCAACGATCGCTCCGATTATCGTGCTGCCGCCGTTAATAAAGGTGAAAAGAATTACGGGCGAAACCGTAGCCGCCGCCATAGTTGCAAGCTGATTGATTATGAATACTGCAACGGAAAGAATTGCGCCGAATCCTAAAAGCTGAGGCGTAAGTCGGGAGCTTTCGCTGTTTTTCTTTGATTGAGGAATGAAAAAGGACGCTAACAGCATTATCACTCCGACTGTGCTGAATGATAAAAACGAAAACACCGACACATTTCCGTTCGGAATATAGCTTGCAAACATCTGTTGCGCAAGCATTGTAAAGCCGTTTGAAAACATTACTCCGAGAAGAAGTAAAAAGGTTTTGAAAGAAAAACCGTTATAAATCTTTGAAGAGCTTGAAATTAGAAAATAAGCCGCAACAAAAAACAGAAACAGTCCGATAAACTGTCCGACCGACATAGGTTTATCGAAAAGAAAAATTCCTGCGACGCACGGGATAAGCAGTCCTGCCGTGCCGAAAAGTGAGGAAAGAGCAACCGTTCCGCTCTTTAATACGACAAGCTCAAAGCCTGTTGAAGCGGCGATCATCAAGCCGGAAAAAAGCGAGATCAAAAGGGTAGGAAGGTCTGCACTCAAGCCTGCGCCTGTGATCAGAATAAGCAGTAAACCCAATAAACCGCTCAGAATATTGCGGAAAGCTCCGTACTTGAAAAAGCATTTCAAATCTTCAATTTGATTGCTTGTGCGTTTTGTAAATAAATGCTGTGCGACCCGGCAAAGCAAAATAATCGAAATGTAAAAAGTGCCCATACGGATATCCCCCTGTTTCCGAAGAATTGTAACATAACCAAAGGGAAATGTCAATTTTTAGGGCAAAATGATTATATGAAAAATAAACCCCAAATAAACCCCAAGAGAGCAAAAAGAAAAGCCTGAAACAACGTAGGTACGTCGTTTCAGACTTTTATAACTGTATAGGCAATGAAAATAAAAAATGACAATTTTTATTTAGATGAACAATAGAGTTAAAAATACCAAATGAAAATGTAAAATAATTATAAAAAAATATCTCTAAGATCGTCAACAATATTGTATTTAATTGTTTGCTTAATCATTTTATTGTAGTCAACATCAAATTCTTGATTGTATCTTTTGCTGTAAGCTTTAGATACTTTTTTATACAAATCTATGATTTGTTCAATTTTTTGCTTATCTGAAAGTTGATTGGTTATTTCTTTGTAATCTCTATTTTTACATTCATAAATGGCAAAAAAGTCAATAAGATAATACGGAATAGGTGCTCGCGCATCATCTGTCTCCTTCTTTGCTTGTTCAGCTTTTTTGTAAAGCATATACAAATCAAGTAAAGTGTCAATTGTTACAGTGTCGTTTTTTATAAATTCAGTGGCTACATTATATTGATCGCTATTGAATTTTAGCATTGAACTTTTTTTAACGTAAGCAATATAACCTCCTGCAACAAATGCGTTGATTACTTGTAACAATTTTTCAAGTGGAATGAATGCGTCGCTTACTTTTTTAATGTCGTCCAATCCAAATCTTTCTAATCTATTATGATTTGCTTCTTTAAGTTTGGTTAATGTTTTGTATTTTGTTGAAAAGATATTTTTATCGCTTTGCTTTATCAAAAGAAGAAAACCTTTGTCCGCAAATTCTTCCTGAAGTCGTATAAAAATACTGGTGTTTGACACGAAAGTTTTTTCGTCAATTGAGTTTTGTGAGTTGTTGTATTTAACTATATCTTTATAAAGCTGATTCTCACAATCATTATTTCTATCAATAACTAATATTTTGAGCATCACAAAAGTATCTTTGAATTCTTTTTCTAAATCCTGAGGAGGAATATTTTTAAGATATTCATAGATACTGTTTACGGTTTGACAACCATTAACAATTTGAGGATTCTCTATTTCAAAGAAAGCATTCATGTTATATTCAGAATGTTGTGTTTTAATTGAAGTCATAGAATCGCAAATAATTGTAATACCGTTGTTGTAATAAAAAAAGTTTTTTCTATCATTTTTATCATGTAAAGTTTGGTATATACCCGTGTTTATTCCTGTGTTACCCAAATATTCTCTTATGTTTTTATCAAATATAGGATAACTTTTTTCAATGGACTCTCTGTATAAACGGTATATAGATACAACGGGAGTTAAAACATACCTTGCGTCAAGAACATTTTCAAGTTTGTAACTTTCCGTATTTATATTTAAAATCGTAGATTTATTTATGCTTTCAACTTTTACCGTGATATTTCGTTTGTTTTGCTCAACTTCATTATAATACCTATTTTTTATATCATCTAAATAGTAAATTTGAGCAATATATTTTGCGTTTCGTAAATTGAATTCTTTAACATAATTATCGGCTTCTTGATTATGCAAGTTGTTAGAAACAAATAATTGTAAGTGCACAGTAAAATCAGGTTCGTTTTTCATTTTGGTAAAAGCATTTTGGAGTTCCTCAGACTTTGTATATGTGCCATTTTCCAAAGCATGAATAGCTCTCAACAAAAAATCATTTTTTACGTACGCACTTGATATTTTTGTGTTATCAGAATAATATTTGTTTTGTATCAAATATATATCTTTAGTGTCTTCGTAAATTTCGAAGGCATCAATACCTAAATCATTATATTCAATTATTTTTTCTTCGATGAGTTCTTCATCTTCGTAAAATAGTTTGTCTAATATCCAATAATTAAAAGCCCACTCATCTTTGTCAATATTTTGGATAAATTTAAAATTTAATTGGTATTCTTTTATATCTTGTTCAATCTGTTTTTTAAAACTATCCATATTGCACATCCTTTTCGCAAATAATGCTAATATATTTTTATTATACTAAAACAAATAAAAAAATTCAATGGTTTTTTTAGCTTTTCTTACTATTTTCTAACTATTTTATTTTATTGATTTAATAAAACTAAGCTACAATCAAAAATCTGTTTTAAAACAAAGTATGATAGCCGGTGTCAAGCTGATAGTTTGAATTTAGGGACAATCAGAGGACGGTTCTGTGATTGTCTTTGTTTATGAGAAAAACCAAAATAAACCCCAAATAAACCCCAAGAGAGCAAAAAGACGTTTTAAAAGGTCGCCGGGCGGAGAAAAAGTGTTAGTTGCTTGTTAGTTATATGTTAGTTGTTTATTAGAAAAATTAAGAGACGGGACTCGCCACGCTGCTGCCGCAGCTACACGCCCACGTCGGCGAAAACAGTCCCCCGGACTGTTTTCTTCCGCAAACTGCGTTTGCTCCCTCCTGTTCAAGTCCCATCCTGATTATACCGCAAAACAAAAAGAGCCGCTATTGCGACTCTTCTTGTTTTGGTGCGAGAGACGGGACTTGCTACGCTGCTGCCGCAGCTACACGCCCACGTCGGCGAAAACAGTCCACCGGACTGTTTTCTTCCGCAAACTTCGTTTGCTCCCTCCTGTTCAAGTCCCGTCCTGATTATACCGCAAAACAAAAAGAGCCGCTGTTGCGACTCTTCTTGTTTTGGTGCGAGAGACGGGACTTGCTACGCTGCTGTCGCAGCTACACGCCCACGTCGGCGAAAACAGTCCACCGGACTGTTT
>JAEDFL010000081.1 GCA_016292785.1 Clostridiaceae bacterium
CAAATTATTTAACTGCGGCAAAGCCTTTTTCGAGGTCGGCGATGATATCGTCGATGTGCTCCGTACCGATTGAAAGACGGATCGTGTTCGGCTTGATACCCTGATCGAGAAGCTCGGCTTCGGTGAGCTGTGAATGAGTTGTCGTTGCAGGATGAATTACAAGTGACTTTACATCTGCGACGTTGGCAAGCAATGAGAAGATCTCAAGGTTGTCAATGAACTTGTGAGCTTCTTCCTGTCCGCCCTTTATGTCAAAGGTGAAGATCGAGCCGCCGCCGTTCGGGAAGTATTTCTTGTAAAGCTCGTTCTGCGGATGGTCGGGCAGAGACGGATGGTTGACCTTTTCAACCAAGGGGTGATTTGAAAGATATTCAACCACCTTTTTGGTGTTCTCGGCATGACGGTCAAGTCGGAGCGAAAGAGTCTCAACGCCCTGGAGAAGCAGGAACGCATTGAACGGAGAGATCGCCGCACCCGTGTCACGGAGAAGAATTGCTCTGATGTATGTTACGAAAGCCGCAGGACCTACTGCGTCAACAAAGGAAACGCCGTGGTAGCTGGGGTTGGGATCTGCAATCGGCGCATACTTACCGCTTGCTTTCCAGTCGAATTTGCCTGAATCGACAATCACACCGCCGAGCGAGGTGCCGTGACCGCCGAGGAACTTTGTTGCAGAATGAACAACAACATCTGCGCCGTGCTCGATCGGTCTGATGAGGTACGGAGTGCCGAACGTGTTGTCGATCACAACGGGAACACCGTGCTTGTGTGCAAGAGCCGAAACAGCGTCGATATCGGGAATGTCGCTGTTGGGGTTGCCGAGCGTTTCAATGAATACCGCCTTTGTATTCGGCTGAACAGCCGCCTCAACCTCGTCAAGGTTGTGAATGTCAACAAACGTGGTCGAAATTCCGTACTGCGGAAGTGTGTGGGCAAGGAGATTGAAGCTTCCGCCGTAGATCGTTTTCTGAGCTACAATATGGTCGCCGTTCTGAGCCAGAGCCTGAATTGCGTATGTTATCGCCGCCGCACCCGAAGCTACTGCAAGAGCCGCAACGCCGCCCTCAAGAGCGGCAACTCTTTTTTCAAAAACGTCCTGAGTGGAGTTTGTAAGTCTGCCGTAAATGTTGCCCGGATCGGCAAGTCCGAAGCGAGCCGCCGCATGAGCGGAATTGTGAAAAACGTATGAAGTGGTCTGATAAATCGGCACCGCTCTTGAATCGGTTGCCAGGTCTGCTGTTTCCTGTCCTACATGGAGCTGAAGTGTTTCAAATTTATATTCTGACATAATAATTTTCCTTTCTGTTAAAAAAAATAGTGTTAAGTTTTTCAGTTGTTACAGAAAGGGTACATTCGTCCGAATCTGAAATTTTGTCTCAAAAGCTTTTCAAAAATCTGTTTCATAAAATCACCTATAAAAAAAGCGGAAAGCCTTTCGACTTTCCGTTAGTTTCAAAATTATTCTGCACTATCGGAAGGCACGGCAAAGGAAGCGTATTCGCAAATACACATCATACAAAGCATAGAATACATCTTCATTTTGTTCGCCTCCTTAAATGTTTTGTTTAGGTTGGCAGTATACTAACATATATTACCTACCTTGTCAATAGGTTATAAAAAATTTTTCAAATTTTTTTCAAACCAATCCTTCGGAACAACGGGGATTTTGATCTCGGTTACGAATTTTTTCGTGTCGTTCGTCATTCCGTAATCGACGAGAGTGATCTCCCGTGAGAAGCCTGCGGCTCTGAGATCGTTATTTTTCATATATTCCGTAAGCTGTTCGTATCGCAAGGCCGCATCGTTATGAACTCCGCAGAAGCGGACGGAAACGCACAGGGCTTCGGGAAGATTTTCTGCCTCACCGCTGTAATTGTCCTCGTCCTCAATGACAAGAAAAACGCAGTCGTACCTGTCGAATATGCCGTTTGCAATATTTTCTTCCGAAATGCCGAAGCCGACCTTGCCGAGGAAAACGACCGGCTCGTCCTCGCTTTCGCTTATCTTGCTGACGGAGGTTTCAATCGCTTCAAGACTTTTCAGCCGTGTGGAATTTTTAATTTTTATCAGACGGCAGGGCGGTTCAAGAGAAAGCTTTATTACGTCAAGCTCGGAGTTTTGTGCGTCCCTGATTTGACTGAGACGGTTGTCAATCTTTTTCTCAATGGTTTCAAGCTCCTTTTTCTTTTGCATAACCCTGTGCTTTTGCATAAGAAGCTTTTC
>JAEDFL010000011.1 GCA_016292785.1 Clostridiaceae bacterium
TAGGCATTTTTGGCAGGGGCAGAAGGACTTGAACCCTCGGCACGCGGTTTTGGAGACCGCTGCTCTACCAACTGAGCTATACCCCTATATTATGTTGGTGGGCCATCAGGGACTCGAACCCCGGACCAACCGGTTATGAGCCGGTTGCTCTAACCAACTGAGCTAATGGCCCTCGTTGTTTAACAACGCTTAGATATTTTATCAAAAAAATTATAAAAAGTCAATACAAAAATCAATTTTTCTTGCCGGAGATTCACGGAAGCGGATTTTTTTGAAAAATTTGAAAATAAATCGCCTTATTTTTACGGTTATTTACATAAATTGGAGATAAAATTGCCCTAAAATCGACCTTTTCATTAAAGAAAAGCTGTTTTTTAATAAAAAATAACCTCTATTATTCCGGAAAGAAACAAAAAAGTGCAGAAAACGGGGATTGTTAACAAATTGTTCATAATTACGCAACAAATTCTCAGCAGATATATAATATATTATTTTTCGGAGATAGTTATCTCTATTTTCATTTTTATTTTCTCTTTCCCTTGAACGGTTCGATGCTGCACACATCGGACCGTTCCCCCTTTTTGGGACAAATATTTCGATCAAAGGTCTGTACAGGGTAATAACCTGTACGAACCTGCCTGTTTTCTTATTTGGAATAAAATAAAAACAACGTGTTTCTTTTAGCCGTTTTATTCGATTTGACGCACACACATACGCCGGGTATCGGAAGAAAACAGATTCCTCGTCTCATTGCGGGAGACTATTTTTTTTATAAATTTTAAAAAAAGGTTGACAAAATTAAATTTATATTTTAAAATGCAATAAACCGTTGAGGAAGAGTAAGTAGATCCTGTCGGACGCTTCAGAGAGCCGTAGGTTGGTGCGATACGGCGCAGAGGGCAGAATTGAATGGGCTTCCGAGGGCGAGCTGAACTGACAGTATGCGAGCCGGAGAGGGAACTTCGTTAACAATAACCATCATATAATGAAGTATGAGTTAAGTGGGCACATAAATGTGTCAAGCAGGGTGGCACCGCAGGAGTATTTCTCCTGTCCCGGCATTTTTGTCGGGACAGGAGTTTTTGTTTTTTGCCCCGACGTCAGCCGCCAATCAAACCGGCTGAAAAAGGCTCAGCTAATACTAATTGAAAAGGAGAGACAGTTATGAGCAACACAGAAAAAATTCCGTACAAAATCTACCTCGATGAAAAGGAAATGCCGAAGCAGTGGTACAATGTTCGTGCCGATATGAAGAACAAGCCGGCTCCGCTTCTCAACCCCGGCACTCATCAGCCGATGGGATTTGAAGATCTCCGTCCCGTTTTCTGCGACGAGCTTATCAAGCAGGAGCTTGACAACGACACACCGTATTTTGACATTCCCGAAGAGATTCTCGGTTTCTACAAGATGTACCGTCCGTCTCCTCTTGTAAGAGCCTATTGCCTGGAAAAGAAGCTTGGCACTCCGGCAAAGATCTATTACAAGTTTGAGGGCAACAACACAAGCGGAAGCCACAAGCTCAACAGCGCAATCGCTCAGGCATATTACGCAAAGAAGCAGGGACTTAAAGGCGTTACAACAGAAACCGGAGCAGGTCAGTGGGGTACTGCGCTGAGTATGGCTTGCGCCTATCTCGGACTTGACTGTAAGGTATATATGGTTAAATGCTCCTATGAGCAGAAGCCGTTCCGCCGTGAGGTAATGAGAACATACGGCGCTTCGGTTACTCCCAGCCCGAGCATGGAAACACAGGTCGGCAGAAAGATACTTGCAGAGCATCCCGGCACAACGGGCAGTCTCGGCTGTGCTATCAGCGAGGCGGTTGAGGTCGCAACAACTAACGAGGGCTACCGCTATGTCCTCGGAAGCGTTCTCAATCAGGTGCTTCTTCATCAGTCGGTTATCGGACTGGAATCGAAGATCGCTATGGATAAATACGGCGTTAAGCCCGATACGATCATCGGCTGTGCAGGCGGCGGCTCCAACCTCGGCGGACTTATTTCTCCGTTCATGGGCGAAAAGCTCAGAGGCGAGGCTGATTATCAGATCATCGCAGTTGAGCCGGCAAGCTGTCCGAGCTTCACAAGAGGTAAGTTTGCATACGATTTCTGCGACACGGGAATGGTTTGTCCTCTTGCCAAGATGTATACCCTCGGCAGCGGCTTCATTCCGTCGGCAAACCACGCAGGCGGACTTCGCTACCACGGTATGAGCACCGTACTCAGCCAGCTTTACGACGACGGTCTTATGGAGGCAAGAAGCGTTGAGCAGACAAAGGTATTCGAGGCGGCAGAGATGTTTGCAAGGGTTGAGGGTATTCTTCCCGCTCCCGAAAGCAGCCACGCCATCAGAGTTGCGATCGACGAGGCTCTCAAGTGCAAGGAAACAGGAGAGGAAAAGACAATTCTCTTCGGTCTGACAGGCACGGGATACTTCGATATGTACGCATACGCGGCATTCAACGACGGCACGATGTCCGACTATATCCCGACGGACGAGGATCTTGAAAAAGGCTTTGCAGGACTTCCGAAAATGGACTGATAAAGCTTGACAGAAACTAAATAGTAATATTTACCGCCCCGAAGCGTTCTGCTTCGAGGCGGTAAGTTTTATGTTTCGTTATTTTTCAGCTCGGCAAATTTTGCCGCCATGGTGGGATTGTTCTTCGTCAGCTTTTTGATTGTCAGGTCGTCAACCTTGCGGTTTGCAATCTGCAAATTGTGATCCGAGGAAAGCAGAGCCTCCTTTGTCTTTTGCAGGTGGGTGATCGTTTTGTCGATCTCGGCGATGGCGGTGTTGAATTTTTTTGACGCAAGATCAACGTTGTATGCGAAACCGTTTTTGAAGTCGGTCATAGCCTCCTCAAAGTGGGTTATATCAATGTTCTGCTCCCTGACGAGGGCAAGCTGCTGTCTGTACGAAAGTGTGTTCAGCGCCGCATTTCTCAGCAAGGTTATCATCGGAATGAAAAACTGCGGACGGATAACATACATCTTTTCAAAACGGTAGGAAACATCGACAATTCCTGTATTGTAAAGCTCGCTGTCAGCCTCCAGCATTGAAACCAGCACGGCATATTCACAGTTCTTTTCACGTCTGTCCTTGTCAAGCTCCTTGAAAAAGTCCTCGTTCTTGTGCTTGGTCGCAGTTTCGTCCATTTCGTTTTTCATTTCGAACATTATGGAAATAAATTCCGTGCCGTCCTCCGCCCTGTCACGGAAGATGAAATCGCCCTTACTTCCCGAGCGTGCGTCGTTGTCCTTTTCAAAATAGGCGTTCGGAAATGCGGTTGCACGCAGTCGGTTGAACTCGGTCAGACAATGCTGTTCAAGACTTTCGCCGATCATCTTGGTTGACTGATGGGCTTTGAAATCCTTGTAGTATGCGATCTCCTCGTCCTTGCGCTCCAGCTCGGCACGGTGAGCCTCGTTGAGAGTTTTCTCGTTCAGCTCACGCTTGCTCTGTTCAAGGTCAAGCTCATTGCGAAGCTGAAGAATTTCCATTTCCTTGTCTGCAAGAGCCTTGCTGACGGCTATATCCGTGTTTGCTTTGCCCAGCTCAAGCTCGCCGTTGAGCCTTGTGATCTCGTTCTGCTTGTCGGCAAGAGCCTTGTTCATCTCGGAACGAAGCTTTTCGACTGCAGATTGTTTTTCAAGACTGTCCGCATTGAGCCTTGCTCTGAGGTCGGCGATTATTTTGTCCTTATCCGCCTCAGCCTTGGTCACGGCAACCGCAACTGCGCTGTTTTTTTCGGAGAGCAGAGCGTCCTCACGCTGTTTGATCTCCTTTTCAAATTCCTTGTCACGCACCTGCTTGACGATGGCGGCATAGCCCGACTCGTCAACCTGAAAAACCTCGCCGCACTTGGGACACTTTATCTCCTGCATTGTTATCTCCCCTGTTGTTTTATCTTGTAAAAATTATAATCCTGCCATAAAACGCTGTCAATATCGGTTTCGGCTCAAAGCCGAGCAAAGAGCCGATAAACGGACTTTACTCCGTTACGGCAAACTGGCTGTTGTAAAGCTCGTAATAAAATCCCTGCTTTTCGAGAAGCTGTTCGTGAGTTCCCTGCTCAACGATCTGTCCCTTGTTCATAACAAGAATGATGTCGGACTCCCTGATCGTTGAAAGTCGGTGAGCGACGACGAAGCAAGTCCTGCCCTGCATCATCTTTGCAAAGGTCTTTTGAATCCTTATCTCCGTGTGGCTGTCGATCGAGGAGGTCGCCTCGTCAAGAATCAGCATCGGAGGAAGATTGAGCAAAACTCTCGTTATGCAAAGAAGCTGTTTCTGTCCCTGTGAAAGCGAACCGCCGTTCTCACCGAGGACGGTGTCATAACCGTCGGGCAGTCGCTTGATAAAGCTGTGGGCGTGCGTAAGCTTTGCGGCGGCGATAATTTCCTCGTCGGTTGCATCGGGATTGGAATAGGCTATATTTTCTCTGACCGTGCCCGATTTGAGCCACGTTTCCTGAAGCACCATTCCGAAATTTTTACGCAGGGACTTCCTTGTGAAGTCTGCGGAGTTTTCGCCGTCAACCTTTATCACACCGCTGTCGGGATCGTAGAAACGCATCAGAAGATTGATAAGCGTGCTTTTTCCGCAGCCTGTCGGACCGACTATCGCAACACGCTGTCCGGGCTTTGCGCTGATGCTGAGATCCTTAATAAGCTCCCTGCTCTTGTCATAGGAGAAGCATACATTATTAAACTCAACTCTGCCGTCCGCCTTTTCAAGCTCCTTTGCGCCGTCACGGTCGGGAAGCTGCTCCTTTTCGTCGATAAGCTCAAAAACTCTTGCCGCCGAGGCGAGGGCATTCTGAAGCTCGGTAACAACGCCCGAAATCTCGTTGAACGGTTTTGTGTACTGGGTGGCATAGCTCAGAAAACAACTGAGCTGACCGACCGAAAGTCTGCCCGAAATAACGGAGAGTGCGCCGAAGCCGCCGACGCCTGCGTAAACAATAGCGTTAATAAGCCGTGTCGAGGGATTGACCATCGAGGAAAAGAACGAGGCTTTAAGGCTGTATTTGGTGAGCCTTTCGTTTATCTCGTCAAATTTTTCTTCGGAAGCCTCCTCACGGCCGAAAGCCTTGACAAGCTTTTGATTGCCGACCATTTCATTGATGTGTGAGGTAATCTCGCCCCTTGTTTCGGATTGCTTTTTGAACATTGAATAGGTTCTTTTTGCGATGAACGAAGCGACAAAAAGCGAGAGCGGAGTGAGCAAAACGACGATCAGGGCGATTTTTACGTTTACGGAGAACATAAAAATCAGCGTGCCGAGAATCGTGACAACTCCCGTGAAAAACTGTGTGAAGCCCATCAGCAGACCGTCCGAGAGCTGGTCGATATCCGTAATAATTCTGCTGACGATATCTCCGTGCTCGTGAGAGTCGATGTAGGCGATATCGAGCTTTTGCAGATGGCGGAAAGCCTGAACACGCAGATCCATTACAACTCGGTAGGTTATGCGGTTGTTGATGACCGACATTATCCATTGTGCAAGGGCGGTTATGCCGATTACAATGCCGGTTTTAATAAGAATTACTATAATGCCCTTGATGTCTACATTGCCTTTGCCTATGGCAAGATCGACCGCTTTTCCGAAAAGAATCGGAGCGTAAAGCTGAGTTGCAACGACAACAACAGCAAGCAAAAGCGAAAGAAGCACAAGAAATTTATATTTTTCAATGAGCTTCAACAGGCGGCGGAAGGTTCCCTTGTTATTCTTCATTTAAACCGCCTCCTTGCTTGAAAGCTGAGATTTGCAGATATCCCTGTATTCCTCGCAGTTTTCAAAAAGCTCCTCGTGTTTTCCTATTCCGCAGACCTTGCCGTCGTCGAGGACGACAATCATATCTGCATTTTTGATTGTGGAAAAACGCTGTGAAACGATAAAGACCGTCATATTCTCCGTGTCCGACTTGATAGCCTTGCGGAGTGCCGCATCGGTCGCAAAGTCGAGTGCCGACGAGCTGTCGTCAAGAATGAGGATATCGGGCTTGCGGACGAGCGCTCTTGCAATAGTTAAACGCTGTATCTGACCGCCGGAAAGGTTCTTGCCCCCTTGGAGAATTTTGGTGTCAAGACCTTCCTTTTCGTTGACGAAGCCGAGAGCCTGAGCGGTTTTCAGAGCGGCATTTATTTCATCATCTGTGGCGTTCGGCTTGCCCCACTTCATATTGTCACGCACCGTACCGCTGACAAGAGCCGCTTTCTGCGGAACAACGCCGACCAGCTCCCGAAGCGCCTCGGTGCCGTAATTGCGGACGTCCGTTCCGTTGACCTTGACAGCTCCCTCGCTGACATCGTAAAATCTCGGAATGAGATTGACAAGCGTTGTCTTGCCCGATCCCGTTGCACCGATAACTCCGACCGTTGCGCCCCTCGGAACGCTTAGAGTTAGTGAATCAAGGGATTTTTCCTTCGATCCCGAATAAACTGCGCTCACGTTGTCGAACTCAACGGCAAATTTACCCTCGGTTTTCTCTCCGTTTCCGTCATTGACGGACGACGACAGCTTGAACACATCGTTAATTCTGTTTCCGCAGGCGACGGACTTCGTGAGATTTATTATGAGATTTGAAAGCTTGATAAGCTCAACGAGCACCTGCGACATATAGTTGATGAGCGAAATCACCTCGCCCTGAGTAAGTCTGCCCGTATCGACACGCAGACCGCCGACATAGATTATCAGAACAATCGAAAGATTGACGATGACATAGGTTATCGGGTTGAGATAAGCGGATATCCTGCCGCCGTAGAGCTGCATATCTTTAAGCTCGCCCGAGCATTTGTCGAAATCTTCGATCTCCCTTTGTTCGTGATTAAAGGCACGGATAACTCTGACACCCGAAAGATTTTCCCTTGTTATCCTCATAACGGAGTCGAGCCTGGTCTGCACCTTCTTGTATATCGGCACGGAACAGAACATAATTCCGAACACGACAACGGCAAGCATAGGGATCGAAACGGCGAAAATGACCGCCGTTTTCGGATCGACCGTGAACGCCATTACAACCGCTCCGATTACAATGAACGGTGAACGCAGGAACAGCCGCAGAAACAGATTTACAGCCGTTTGCATCTGGTTTACGTCGGCTGTCAGCCTTGTGATGAGGGTTGATGTGCCGATCTTGTCTATCTCCGAATAGGAAAGCGTATTTATGTGACGGTAGAGGTCGCTCCTCAGCTCCTTGCCGAAGCCGACCGCCGCCTTTGCCGCAAAATACTGAGCCGTCAGTGCGCTTATGAAACCGACAACCGCAAGAGCGACAAGCACCATTACCATTTTAAAAATATACGGCTTGTCCGAGTTTTTAATTCCCGTGTCAATGATTGCCGCAATTACGAGCGGAACAAAAAGCTCAAAGCTTGCCTCAAGCATCTTGAAAAGCGGAGCAAGAATACTCTCCTTTACATAGTGCCGCAAATACTTTAAAAGATCTTTCATATTTCCTCCGTGTTATATTTCCGTATTTCTACGCCAATGGAAAAGAAACTGCTGTGCAATTCCCTCGACTCCCTCGGTACATTCGGGAAGTCCGTCGGGGTAAAGCTCCGACATTATTCGCTTAACCCACACATCGACGGGGAAGGCTTCAATCCGTCCGCAGCCGTAGAGCAGGGTACATTCGGCAACCTTTGCGCCGACTCCCTTGATTTTCATCAGCTCTTCACGGCATTTATCCATATCCTCATATGCAAGCGGCGAAAGCTCAACCAATCCGTCCGCAACCTTTTGTGCGGCGTCGATTATATATTTTGCCCTGAAGCCTGCACGAAGCGGAGAAAGCTCCTCAACGGAACATTCTGCGAGCCTTTCCGCCGACGGGAAGCTGAAATCGCCGTTGCCGAGATCGTCACCGAATGTAGCGCACAGCCTTTCTATTATTCCCTTAATTCTCGGAATATTGTTGTTCTGCGAAATGATAAAGGAGCAGAGAGCTTCCCATGTGTCCTGCCGCAAAATTCTTATTCCGCCGTATTCCGTGACGGCTCTGTTCAGCCACTTGTCCTCTTTCAGCTTTTCGCATATTGCGGCATAGTCACGGTCAAGATCAAGATAATCCCTCCAGAATTTTTCATCGGAGTCACCCGTCACGGTGATTGTGCCGCCCTGCTGTTCGATATCCACGGCACGTCCGTCAACAACAGCGTGCCACGCACCGTTCGGCTTCTGCACCCAGCGGAAAGCCTGTCCGCAGTCGAGAGTAAGCCCGATATCGAGAGCTTCGATGTTTTCAAAGATTATTTTGCCGCCGCAAGCTTCATTTTTCATAGAAATCTCCTTTCGGCTGAATTTTTACGGAAAATTATTCATTTTGTAACCTTTTGTTACATAATTCTTGTCAAGAGTTTTTTAAACTCTGTTTTGCACAAAGTTTTCTGAAATTTTGAGCAAAAATTTCCGGTTTTTATAACAAAAAAATACTTGACAAAGATATAAGACGATTGTTAAATAATTATCAAACTTCGGGTTTTCAACGGGCAAAAATGTGGAAAAATACGCAAAATCAACGTTTTCAAATTGAGTTATCCACACTTTCCACATAGTTTTCCACCGATTTTGGGAGAAAATCAAAGTTTTCCACACTTCCACAGAAAACGTGGAAAAAGTTACAAACCGTCGTTTTCGGTCGTCTTTTATTCATTTTGTTTTGCATAAAAATGAACGGAGCAGACAACAATAAAATAGAAAAAACAAGCGAAAGCAGGGATAGTTTGATTAAGGGAGTAAACCATCAGGTCGTTGAGGTGACAAAACCGACCTGCGAATATTTTGAGCGTGTCATATTTTTTGTAAAACCCGAATTTTCTCAGGTCAGCGAGGGAACGCTGAGAGAGCGTGCCGGAAAGATTGCCGGTGAAACAGGTGCTCCGCCGCCGACCAAGCTAAGAAAAAATCGGCTGATTTTTGCACTGAAGCTCGTCGGAGCCGCCCTCTGCGGAGCCGCCGCCGCCTTGCTTGTCAGCAGGTTTTTGATGTGATCTGACGACAATATTTAACTAACCTCTCCTTAAAAAGGAGAGGATTTTTTCGGTTATATGCTTATTTTTTTGCTGACTTGCAAAACTCCGCCATACAGCAGTTTTCACAGTCGGGACGTCTTGCGATGCAGACAGCTCTGCCGTGAAGCACACATCTGTGGCAGAAATCGTTGCTTTCCTCGGCCGGGAGCAGTTCTTTAAGCTGCATTTCGACCTTGAAAGGATCCTTTGTTTCAACAAGTCCGAGCAGATTGCTGATGCGTATAAGGTGAGTGTCGGCTACAACGGCAGGCTTGCCGAAAATATCGCCGCAGATAAGGTTTGCGGTTTTTCTGCCGACTCCGGGCAGAGAGGTCAGATCCTCGATGTTATCGGGTACCTTGCCGTCGAAATCGGAGATGATCTTTTTCGCCATTTCCACAAGATCCTTTGCCTTTGTGCGATAAAAGCCGCAGGAGCGGATAAGCTCCTCAACATCGGCAACCTCAGCCTCGGCAAAGGCTTCGACCGTCGGATATTTTTCAAAAAGTGCGGGTGTGACAATGTTTACCCGTGCGTCGGTACACTGGGCGGAAAGCCTTGTTGCGGCAAGAAGCTGAAATTCGTCTTTGTAATTAAGCGAGCAAATCGCTTCGGGATATTCCTTTTTCAGAGCTTCGACCGCAGAAATTGCTCTTTGCTTTTTTGTCATACAATCACCCCTAAAGTTTATTTAGTAATTATACTACATATTTTATCAAAAATAAAGTTTTTTCGGCAGAAAATAAGGTTACAGAATTAAACATTGAAAAAAGGAATAATATATGGTATTATATAAGAAACCTGAAAAGGAGGTATATATATGAATAAGAATAAAATCATTGCTATATTGCTTATACTGGCTGTCGGTCTGTGTTCGATGACCGCCTGCGGAAACTCAGACACTCCGGGCGAGAAGAACGAAAAGCTGGTTTCCGAAACACCCGACGGACTCGGACTTGTTGACGAGAAGAACAAAACGACTGCCGAGGACGTCACCGCAATAACGGGAGCGACCGATCCGAACGGTAAGGTCGTAGACGCAACGGGAATAACGGACAAGGCAGGTCACAAGATCTATTCAACGGGACAGAAGGACAGCTCCGGCAAGGTTATCTACACAACGGGCAAGAAGGACACCAAGGGCAACATTCTCTACACAAAGAATGAGCTTGACACCTTCGGCAATTTGATCTACTACACGGGCAAGTACGATTCAAACGGAAAGCTTCAGCTTGAGCAGACGAACGAGATGCCCGACTACTCGTCAAACGAGAAGCCGACAACCAAGGTTTCTCCGACAGCGATCACGACCTCGACAACTCTCGGAATTAAAGATCCGTCAAAGAAGAAGATCGAGGATGCAAAGTGTGAATACACAAAGTATTTCGGCGGCACAGGTCTTGACGCATTCAGGAATGTTATCGGCTGTAAGGACGGCGGATACGTTGCCGCAGGAATTTCAGGTTCAAAGGACGGCGATTATAAAGGCGTTTCCGATGAATGGGAGATCCAGCACACCTCGCTTGTCAAATATTCGGCAGACGGCAAGGTTATGTGGAAGTACATCGTCGGCGGCGACAATCAGATCAATTTCAACGATGTTATCGAGCTTAAAGACGGCACTATCGTTGCGGCAGGTCAGACTGCGGCATCTTCGGGAGATATTGTAAAGAATGCCGGCTCGGTTTCAGCCTTCATTGTCCGGCTGAAAGAGGACGGAACGCTGATGTGGAAATATGTTTTCCCGTCGGATAAAACATCAACGGGCGAATATATCAGCTCCCTTGCGGCAACTCCCGACGGCGGTTTTGTTGCAGGCGGAAAGGCGATATCCGAATCGGGCTTCTTTACCGGCACACGAAGCGGCGGCACAAAAGCTTTCATCTTCAAGTTTGACAAGAACTGCAACGTCAAGTGGAGAAAGATCCTTGAAGGCTCAAAATCGAACAATTTCTCGGCTCTTGCGGTCAACGATGACGACGATATTTACGGCACCTGCGTAACAATGTCCTCGGACGGCGATTTCGGAAAGATCAAGTACAAGACGATCCTTGCTTCAAATACCGTACTTGTCAAGCTCAATAAAAAGGGTGACCTTGAGTGGGCAGAGTATCTTCAGGGTTCGGGCGACAGCGAATACAACACAATTTCAGCAACCGAGGACGGCGGCTGTGTGGTAGGCGGAACATTCTCAATCTACAAGCGTGCCGACGGAATTTATTCATTGAATTACGGTAAGAAGGACGGCTATGTCCTCAGATATAATGCAAAAGGTCAAGTATTGTGGTCAAGGATAATCGGCGGAGCTTCCAACGATTCCGTAACCGGTATTGTCTGTGTTGAGGGCGGCTTTGCCGTTGTCGGACAGTCCGACTCCGCAACGGGTGATTTCCAGGGACACAAGGTAGGCGGCGGAACAGACGGCTATATCCTCTATCTCAACGATGAGGGCAAAACCACAGAGACCGTCCGTCTCAACGGAGCCGAAGATGAATCGGTTATGGATGTTGCCGTGCTTGACGACGGCTCGATCGCTATTGCCGGCTGGACAAAGAGCAGCGATCAGGCATTCAACGGATCCAATGCAAAGAAACAGTATATGGGCTATGTCAGCAGATATACTGCGACGGTAAAATAATATTAAAGGCTGTCGCATTAAACTTTTAAAGGCAGTTTAATGCGGCGGTTTTTCTTTTTAGGAGCTTTGAAATGGAACACAGAGAAATTTTTTCGGATGCAAGGTGGCTCAGCCCCAAAGCTTCGCTTGACGCCGCACTTTTTCGCGCGGAGATTGAGCTGGAAAGCGACGCTGAAAACGCAGAAATAACGATTTCGGGACTGGGTTATTTTATTCTTTACATAAACGGTCAGAGAGTCGGTGAGGACGAGTTTGTACCTGCGTATTCCGACTACCACGACAGACCTGATATGTGTCTTGAATATCCGCTGAACGACATCTGGTCGCACAGGATTTATGCGTTGAAATATGATGTGAAAAAATACTTGAATAAGGGTAAAAACGTTATCGGAATTATGGTCGGCGGCGGAATGTATCATCAGAACGTCCGCCACAGCGAGGGAAACGTAAACTACGGTGAAATTAAAGTATGCTATAAGCTCTGCGTAAATTCCGAAGTTTTTTATTCAAACCGAAAATCCGTTAAATGCTCACCGGGATTTTTCAAAAAATCCAACCTTTATTACGGTGAAACTCTCGATTTTACAGGCTTTGACCGGAAGTGGAACACCCTTGAGGGCGAGCTTGCCGACGGTGAAGAGCCGCTGGAAATTACCGCACCTAAGACGGAATACTATATTCAGAACTGCCCGACGGACAAGGTAATCGAAACACTCAAGCCTGAGCTTGTCAAGGATTTCGGTGACTATTCGGTATACAGAATCGAAAAAAATATTTCGGGTTATCCCGTTGTTCGCTGTGACAAAGCAGGCGAAACCATTGTAATGGAATGTGCCGAGAATTTGTACGACGATCTGACGCTCAATAATATGTCGGTCGGATACAATACGCAAAGGCAGATTGAAATTATTACAACGGACGGCGGTGAGCTTTTCCACCCGTATTTCTGCTGGTTCGGTTTCAGATACTTTACTCTGACGAACAATGCAAAGCCCGTTGAGGTCAGAGTGATTCATGCCGATGTTGATGTGACTTCGGATTTTGAATGCAGCGACGAAACACTGAACTGGTACTATAAAACCTTTGTGAACACCCAGCTTTCCAATATGCACGGCGGAGTGACCTCTGACTGTCCGCACCGCGAAAGGCTCGGCTATACGGGCGACGGTCAGCTTACCTGTAATGCGGTTATGACCGAGCTTGCCGCCGAAAGCTTTTACAGAAAATGGATCGCAGATATCTGGGATTGTCAGGACAAATCCACGGGACACGTTCAGCATACCGCACCGTTTGCAGGCGGCGGAGGAGGACCTGCCGGCTGGGGCGGAGCGATAATAAATGTTCCGTATCACTACTTCCGTCATTACGGCAACAGGGACGAGCTTGAAGCGATGTTCCCGAGCATGGAAAAGTTCGTTGAATATATGGAAAGCCGCTGTGAGGACGGTCTGATTGTCCGTGAGGAAAAGGACGGCTGGTGCCTCGGTGATTGGTGCGCTCCCGAAAAAATTCAAATCCCCGAACCGCTTGTCAATACAACTCTGTTCATCACTCAGCTTAAAAACCTTATCTACTGTGCAAAAGCTCTCGGAAAGCCTTACGACAGGTACGAGAAGCTGATTGCGGATCACTCGGAGGCCGTGAACAGAAAGTATTTTGATCCGTCAACGGGCGACTTCCTGAACGATATTCAGGGCGCAAATTCCTTTGCCGTTGACTGCGGTCTCGGCGATGAAAGAACGGTAAAAAATATAATAAGAAAATACGGCGAAAAGACCGAGTTTGACACAGGTATATTCGGTACGGAGCTGGTTCTGCGTGTTCTCTACAATGCCGGCGCAGGCGACCTTGCGACCTCCCTGCTTGCGAACAAGGGCGAGGTATCGTTCGAGCATATGAGGCAGGCAGGCGCAACAACTCTGTGGGAAAACTGGAACGGCGAAGCCTCCCACTCCCACCCGATGTTCGGCGCAAGCACCGAGTTCCTTTTTGAGGAAATTCTCGGAATAAAGCAGGCGGACACTTCCGTTCGCTATGATAAAGTCGTAATTTCCCCCGTCTTTGCCGAATGTCTCCGCTATGCAAAAGGAAAAATAACAACACCTCACGGAGAAATTTCTGTTTCGTGGAAAAAAGAAAACGGAAAAATCAAGGTTGGTATCACGCTGTGCGAGGGTATTAACGCTGTGTTCTGTCATAAAGGGCAAAAAAATAATCTTAGTGCAGGAACAAACGAATTTACAATCTGATAAAACGGAGGTTTTATAATGAATATATGGCACGATATTTCACCGAAAAGGATATCGCCCGAGGACTTTGTCTGCGTGGTGGAGATCCCGAAAGGAAGTAAGAATAAATATGAGTTGGACAAGGAAACGGGACTGATAATTCTTGACCGTATTCTTTATACCTCAACTCACTATCCGGCAAACTACGGCTTCATTCCGAGAACTCTCGGTGATGACGGCGATCCGCTTGACGTGCTCCTGCTTTGCTCCGAGCCGCTTGAACCGCTCACCCTTTGCCGTGCCTATCCGATCGGAGTTATCTCGATGATCGACAACGGACACAATGACGAAAAGATAATCGCAATTCCGTTCAACGATCCGAACTACAATATTTATACGAACATTGACCGGCTCCCCAAGCATATTTTTGACGAGATGCGCCACTTCTTCTCGGTATATAAAACGCTTGAGAACAAGGAGACTGCCGTCGATGAGGTCAGCGAACGCAGTATTGCCGTCAAAATTATTTCCGACGCAATCGACAACTATATTGAACAGTATTGCAAATGATGGGATAAAAAAGAGCCGCAGAGGATTTTCTCTGCGGCTTTGATGTTGTTAATCTTATTTAGCGTTTCTTGTTGCAGGATCAAACCAGTCAATGCTGTAATTTTCGGTTGAGTTGTAATTGAACTCAAGGGGAACTGTGCCGATATCCTCGGCAAGCGTGCCCTGACCTTTAAGCTCGGTTGTGACAACAACATCTCTTGAGAGTTTAAGCTCTGTGAGCTGATCGGTGTCCTTCTTGAGGATTGCCTTGATAGTTCCCTCACCGTACTGTGCGCTGTAGGAATCAACTGTGACAATATTGCTTACAACATCAAAGTTGGAGAGGATCTCCTCGTCGTCCATAATGTTGTAGAGCTTGCCGTAAACGCTGTCGGTCTGGTTGGGATCCTTTTCGGGGTAGATCTTGATAACTATGATATAGGTTGCGCCCGTACCGTCGTCCTTATTCTCCATACAATAAGCCGAGCGTACGTCTGCGTTTGTGAGAACAGGAGTTTCCTCCGAACCGACTGTCGGGAAAATGTCCTTTGTGCTGTCACCGTAAACGGTTTCTTTTGAGAAGCTTTCCTCTGTGATAGCCTTTGAAACGGTCTTGAATGCCGCCTTGACATATTCGTTTTCACACTTATCCTTTTGCTCGCCACTCATGCCTGCGCCTTGGTCGATGCTGTAGCTGATGCCGGGGTTGCCTTTCTTAGTTCCTGCCACAGCTTCATTGAATCTTGCAAGGATGTCCTCGGTTGTTGTGGGTAAGGGAGATTTGTAATCGTATGTTTCTTCCTCTTCGCCGCAGGCGCACAGGGAAAGAACCATGAGCACAGCGATCAAGAGTGACGAAAATCTTACAATTTTTTTATTCACAATGCCAACTCCTTTTGAGCAATAATATAACCACTAACTGATTATAGCACATCTGTTTCAAAAATCCAATAGTTTTACGGAAAATATTTGGGAAAAGTGTATTTGTTCGTCAGATACCCTGCTCATCAAAGGTGAAAACTGTTTCGAGAGCAATTTTCAAACCGATCTCAAGAGATTTCGGATCAAGGTTATCCTCGGTATCAAGACGGGTGTGGTAATATCTTGCCGGAGCGGGATCCATTGCCGTGAAAGCAGAAGCAGGGATTCCTGCCTGAGAAGCCGCCGCCGCATCGGTAGAGCCAAGCTCTATCGCCTTAATCGGTACATCGTAGCCTACATTTTTGGCGGAGGTCTGAATAAGCTTTGCAACTCTCGTGTCGTTCTTTACCATTCCAGTCATATCCTTGTCGTATATCGCCATAAACTCATGCTCACGGATAGTATCAAGAGCGATGAAAATTGTTTCAACATCTTTTTCGTTTTTATATTCCTCGGCGTGGGCTTTCATAAAAGCCTTTGTACCTCTGAGACCTGCTTCTTCTCCGCCGACCATAGCGGCAACGACCTCGGTATTTTCAAAACGGATATCGTTGGCGGCAAGGAACTTGACGACAGCCGCAGAAACGAAACATCCCGAAAGATCGTCGTTTGCGCCCATTACGGGACGCTTGTAGTTTGTAAAAACGATGGCAGCGGCAATAACGGGAACGGTGACGTAGGTGACAACTGCGATGATCTTAACCGCAAGGTTGTCGCCTGTCCAGACAATTCCGTCCGCTCCCGCTACAATGGCATAGATGCTTCCGCCTATGCCGAGGAGAACGGCGACGATAGCCGTGAGGATAATTGTCAGAACTGCGGCGTGACCGCCGTGATAGGTGTATGTCCACTCAAATGCCGAGTCCGTATGACCGGCAAGAATGATTCGTTTTTTCGTTTCGCCCGAAGCCTTGCGGACGCCGATTACGTTGCCCGAGGTTTTTTTCGGGAAGAATATATCGAGAACAGGCTTGTAGAAAATGAATTCGGCAAGGATTATGAAAAGGGTAACTGCCGAAGCGGCAAGGGAAGCAACGGGGATGCCGAGCGTGAACATCAGCGTTGAAAAAATAAGGAGAACGGCTCCGAGAGGAACCCAGGACATAAACGCCTTGTCCGAGCATTTATATTCTTCTCTTGTAACGGTGTCGCACGAGGATTCAAGCTCCTTTTGCATATGGAGCTGTGCGTTCTTTTCCGCCTCGCTGCCGACGGGACGGGGACCGTGATCCTTGCAGACTTTTTTGATGTTTTTGATAGCGTAGTTTGTATAAAGACGAACTTCGGAGTCGTATCTTGCTACACTTTCTGATGCCTTCATGGGTATCTTTCCTTTCAAATAATTTTTTATAAAGCATTGTTGACAATGACTCAATAAACGAATAAAATAATAATATAATAAAACAAGGGATGTGAATGGTGTTGAATAAAAAAATTACACCTCGGGTAATAAAGCTGATAGTAATTCAGTCAATTATTCTCATTGTGGCGGTCACAACGGTCGGTGCCGCAATCAACGTACACAATGAATATAAAAACACCGGAAAAAATGCGAATGTTCAAACTGAGATTACCACAGCTTCGGGGGTGAACACAACGAACAATTCCGAAGAAATGTCAAAAAACGAAGCTCAGACGACCTCCGACCGGCAGACAACCGCTCAGCCGCAAAAGGTCAACAGCGACTATGAATACGCATACGCAGGCTTTACGCCAAAGACGGTGAATATTACCGCCGAAACTCCGCTTTCGGCAATTCTTCTAAACGGTCAGAACGTTCTGCCCGAGGGCTATGAGCCGACTCTTGCCGAGGCTGTCGAGGGCTCGGGAGTTTATCTTGACTACCGTGTCGCACCGTTCTATCAGGCAATGTATGACAAGGCTCTGGAGGACGGAATTACATTGAATCCCGTTTCCGGCTACCGTTCCTACGAGCTTCAGACAAACAACTTTGAAAACAAGATTGACTATCTTATGGAAAACGAAGGTCTTGACAGGACAAAGGCAACCGTCGAAGCCGCAACGGAAATTATGATCCCCGGAGGAAGCGAACATAACGCAGGCCTTGCGATGGATATCTGCTCGCTTTCGGAAAGCTTTGAGGATACCGACGAGTTTGCATGGCTCAATGAGAACGCCGCCGATTTCGGTTTTATTCTCAGATATCCCAAGGACGCAAGATCAAAAAACATCACAAAGGTTATCTATGAGCCGTGGCATTTCCGCTATGTCGGCGTTGAAGCCGCAAAGGAGATAAAGGCGAAGGGGATAACACTTGAGGAATACCTCGGCGCAAATTAAGCACGGTTATTTCCCTCGTTCACATCTTCCCTGCGCAGTACTTTCAGCACAGTCATTACTAAAATTTTAATATCAAATCCAAGGCTTTGCTTCTCGACATATTCTTTGTCAAGCAGAGCCTTTTGTTCTAATGAAATATTATCTCTGCCGTTGACCTGCGCCCATCCCGTGATTCCCGGACGGATGGTGTAAACATTATATTTTTCACGAAGCTCTCTGATTTCGGTTTCCTCGGGAATGAGAGGACGAGGACCGACAAGGCTCATTGTGCCGTTGAGAATATTGAAGAACTGGGGAAGCTCGTCAATGCTTGTGGCACGCAGTATCCTGCCGAATTTTGTTATCTTTGCATTTGCGTTTTCGAGCTTGCCGCTCGCAACGTTTTCCGTTCCCCGTTTCATCGTGCGGAATTTGTATATTGTGAACAGCTCGTTGTTTTTTCCAACCCTTTTCTGACGGAAAAGAACAGGCTTTCCGTCACCGATCAGAATGATCAGCGAAATGAGCAGAAACAGCGGCGAAAGAATGATCAATGCAAAAAGGCTGATTATGAAATCAAACACCCTTTTCATAACATACCTCCGTTTTAATAAACTGCAATTTTTCCGAATATCGGCTTGTCCCTTGATGCCGTTACAAAAATCCTGAGCCTGTCTGCCGATATACCGCCGAGTTCTACTATCCTTTTAGCTCCGACGGTCGTTCCCTCAAAGAGGTTTTCCCAACCGCCGTTTTTAGGCATCTGAACGGTGAAGCTCTCGATCCTCTGTCCCTCGGCAATATCCTCGCAAAATTCGAGAAAACGGATTTTTTCTTCTTTTTCAAGCTCAATATCGACCGTACACTGAGTATCGCTGTTGCAATACGGTGTGACGGTTATTTTTTTGCCCTCGGCAAGATTTACCGAGAAGCTCTCTCTTATTTTATCCCCAAGCTCTTTGAGCCGTTTAACATCTCTTTCGTCAAACGTGCCGTCGGGCTTAGGAGGAATATTCAGAATAAACGTTGTGTTTCCGCCGACCGAGCGCAGATAGGTGTCAAACAGTCGGTCAAGCGAATGAGGCTCTTCGTCCTCGTGGTAAAACCAACCGGGACGGATTGACATATCGACCTCGGACGGGGCGAAAACCAAACCCTTTGAATACATTATGTTGCTGAGCGATCCGATATTGCCGTCCGTGTTATACATAAAGGAGAGCTCGCCGCTGAAAGGTCCGGGAGAGGTCTGTATCTCGCAGTTCGGGCAAAGCTCGGACGGAACGACAGACCATTCGGCATAGCGTGAAGAGCCGCTTTCGTTTCCGCACCAGCGGATAGGCCCTTTGTCGTTAAAGACGGTTGCGTTCGGCTGATATTTATGTATCAGCTCAAAATAACCGTCAAAATCGTAGATCTGCTTTTTGCCGTTTGCTCCCTCTCCGCAGGCTCCGTCAAACCAGACGTGAAAGATTTCGCCGTAGTTAGTCAGAAGCTCGGTGAGCTGAGCTTTATAAAAATCGTTGTACTCATCTGTACCGTAGAGCTTTGAGTTCCTGTCCCAAGGGGAAAGGTAAAAGCCGAATTTAAGTCCGTGGCGGCGGCAGGCGTCGGAAAGCTCTCCGACTATATCGCCCTTGCCGTCCTTGTACGGACTGCTTTTCATACTGTGGTCGGTGGTTTTTGTCTGCCAGAGGCAGAAGCCGTCATGATGCTTCGCCGTGATGACTGCGCCTTTCATTCCTGCGGATTTTATCGCCCTGCACCAACCGTCACAGTCGAGATTGACGGGGTTGAATATCGAGGGATCTTCATCTCCCGTGCCCCATTCAAGTCCCGTAAATGTGTTCGGGCTGAAATGGATAAAAGCATAAAAAGGCGTTTCGGTCAACAGCCTGAGTTGGTTTGCGCTTGGCTTGACATGAGCCGCCTGCTTTATAAAATCTGTCATTTAAGTTCTCCGTTAAATCTTGTTCCAAAGAATATAGTCGTCAATCAGAACGGCTCTGACCGGAGCGCCGTCAATCGCACCCATTTTTACAGGCAGGGCAACAAGGTAGTAGTCGCCCGGCTCAACCTTGGAAAGATCAAGATTTTCAAGTATTGCAACTCCGTTTTGCAGGAAAGCCTTGTGCGGCTTGATCTGATTGCCCGACTTGCCGACGGAATCGGCGTCCGTTCCGATAAGGCATATGCCCGTATCGACCGCTTCATATGCGGCGCTCTCCATAAAGAACGACTGAGAGTCGCCCTTTATCAGCAGACGGCTGCACTTTTTCGGAAAATATCGGTTTACATATTCGCCCGTGATAACTCCCGGCGGAACCTCGATAACCGTACACTGACCGATATATTTGCTCAGGTCGGCTTCTTCGATCGTCTCGCCGCCGTCAAGAAAATGGCAGGGGGCGTCGGCATGGGTTGCCGTGTGAACACAGGCATAGACAGCCGAAAGGTTACACTCGTCACCCCTTGAAATCGAACGCACCGTGTCAAGTCTTGTTTCCGGGTCGCCGGGATATTCAACCGTTGTCAGAAGCGGTCTTGAAATGTCGATAATATTCATATAAACATCCCTTTTATAGAAATGTAATTATTTATTTTCAAGAGAAGCCTGCTTGAGATAAGCGTTGATGAAGCCGTCAAGCTCACCGTCCATAACGGCGTTGATGTTGCCGACCTCAAAGCCGGTTCTGTGATCCTTGACGAGGGTGTAGGGCATAAAGACATAGGAGCGTATCTGACTTCCCCAGCCGATCTCCTTCTGCTCGCCCTTGATATCCTCAATTTTGTCAAGGTGCTCCCTCTCCTTGATTTCAAGGAGCTTTGATTTGAGCATTCTCATCGCAACCTCACGGTTCTGATGCTGGCTTCTTTCAACCTGACAGGAGACGACAATGTTGGTCGGGATATGAATAAGACGAACGGCAGATGAGGTCTTGTTGACCTTCTGTCCGCCTGCGCCGGACGCTCTGTAAACTTCCATTCTGATATCCTCGGGATTGATCTCAACCTCTATCGTGTCGTCAATCTCGGGCATTACCTCAAGAGAAGCGAACGAGGTGTGGCGGCGTCCCGATGAATCGAACGGTGAAACACGGACAAGACGGTGAACGCCTGCCTCGCTTTTCATATATCCGTATGCGTTTTCGCCCTCAATGCAAAGCACTGCGGACTTGAGACCTGCTTCGTCACCGTCGAGGAAGTCGATCAAGCTGACCTTGAAGCCGTGCTGTTCGCCCCAGCGAGTATACATTCGGACAAGCATCTGATTCCAGTCCTGAGCTTCCGTTCCGCCTGCGCCTGCGTGGAAGGTGAGAATTGCGTTCTTGCCGTCATATTCGCCCGAAAGCAGGGTGCTGAGAGTCTGAGCCTCAAGCTCCTTGACAAAAGCGTCAACGCTGTTCTGACATTCCTCAAGCATATCGAGATCCTCCTCCTCGTCGGAAAGCTCGATCATTGTCAGGTCGTCCTCATAGGATGCCTTGAGATTTTCGTATTTCTGAATTTTGTTCTTGAGCGAAGCTATTTTCTGCAAAACGACCTGCGTGTTGGCAACATCGTCCCAGAATCCGTTTTCCGCCGTTTTTGCTTCAAGCTCGGCTACGGTCTTCTTCATCTCGTCAAGTCCGAGAGCTTCGCCAAGCTCCTTGAGCTTGTCTTCATATTCAAGTAAATGCAGTCTTAATTCTTCAAATTGTACCATTTGATTACCTCACAATACTATGGTGCATAATTTTACTAACTAATTATATCTTAAAAATGCCTGTATGTAAAGAAAGATTTAAATAATATTTCCCAAAAAGTTCAAAAAAAGGCTACAATATACTTGACGGCTGTGATATAATAATACAGCAAATACAGAAAAATCGGGGTAAACTGATGAATTATACAGGAAAGCTATGCGACGGGTGCAGACAGCCGCTTGAAAACGGTGATGATATAGTAGTTTGTCCGATCTGCGGAACGCCTCAGCATCGAAGCTGTTATGAAAAAAATAATAAGTGTGTTAACGAATATCTCCATTCAACGGGTTTTACTTGGACAGATCCCGAAGAAGAGCAGAGAAAGAAAGAGGAGGAGCTTAAAGCCCGGCAGAACGTGCAGGAGGCTCAGCCCTCGGATCAACCTGTTTTCGCCTCTCCCACACCTCAAAATATGGAGTCCGTATTTTTGCGCGGAGTGCTCTACGATCCCAAGGATGACGTCGGAGGAGCTACGGTCGGCGAAGCCGCCGATTTTATTCAAAATTCCGCTCCGAGATACATCCGTAAATATATGAAGCAGAAAAAGAAGGGAAGAAAGCTCTCATGGAACTGGGCGGCGTTTTTCTTCTCACCCTACTGGTTCTTTTACAGAAAGCTATATAAGGCAGGAGCTATTTTCCTTGCTCTCTCGGTTGCGCTGAGCCTTGCGACCGTCTCTCTGACGGAAAAGGTTTACGGCTTTTACGAAAAAATGGTGACCGTTCAGGAGGAGTTAAACGAGCTTGTAAAGGGCAAAGAGGATCTTAACGACGAGGACACGCAGAAATTTGACAAGCTCTATGCCGAATCGGCAAAGCTTGCAAAGGCGGTAATTCCCTCGCTTGCAATTATATTATTGATCCAAAAAGTAATTCCCAACACATTGGCGGCGATTCTTGCCGACTTTTTGTTGAAGAAGAGAATGCTCAGAGTTATCAGCTTCTCACGAGGAGCGTCGAGCGAGCCTGACGCTGTCAAATATACAATTATGCGAAACGGCGGAGTTTCGGTACTGATGCCGATAATTGCAATTATGATTGACAATTATCTGCCGAGCCTACTGCTGAGCATTGCATATAAACTTTAAATTTCTGAATTTTTGGAGGAATTTTTTATGAAAATCAAGAAGGCAATAATCCCTGCCGCAGGTCTCGGCACAAGAGTTTTACCTGCATCAAAGTCCGTACCCAAGGAGATGCTCAACATTGTTGACAAGCCGGCTATCCAGTACATTGTCGAAGAAGCCGCAGCAGCAGGAATCGAGGATATCCTCATCATCACAAACAGAGGCAAGGGCGTAATCGAGGATCATTTCGACCACAGCTACGAGCTTGAGGACAAGCTCTCTCAGAATCCGAGCAAAAAAAAGCTTTATGAAGATGTTCTTGCCTGCTCCAATATTGCCAATATGTATTATATTCGCCAGAAGGAGACAAAGGGACTCGGTCACGCAATTATGTGCGCCAAGAGCTTTGTCGGCAACGAGCCTTTTGCGATCCTTTACGGCGACGATGTTATTATCAACAACGAATATCCCGTAACAAAACAGCTCTGCGATATCTATGAGGCAACGGGCAAGGGCGTTGTCGGCGTTAAGGAAGTTCCGAGAAAGGACGTTCCGAAATACTGTACGCTTGATGTAACTCACCATGAGGACAATCCCAAGGTAATGGACGTTCACAACATAATTGAGAAGCCGACCGAGGATCAGATTATGTCCTGCTACTCAATTCTCGGCAGAGTTGTCGCTCCGCCGCAGGTATTCGATTACCTTGAGGAGGATCTTGCAAGAACTCCCGAGGGAGAGGAGCTTTACTTCACTGATACTCTCACCCGTCTCGGCAAGGAGGACAATCTTCTTGCTCTCGACTTTGACGGCAGAAGATACGATATGGGCAACAAGCTCGGCATCATGCAGGCAAACTGCGAGATCGCCCTCAACCATAAGGAGATCGGCAACGACTTCAAGGCATACCTCAAGGAGCTTGTTTCGAAGTTTTAATAATCTCTCATAAAGCCACAGGGTTGCCGCACTAAGCGAAGAACAAAAGAAACAAAAATAAAATCAAAAGACTTGTATTGGCTTTTAATACCGATACAAGTCTTTAAATTTCTTATTTGGAATAAGATGAGAAATTATATGTTTCTTTTTAGCCGTTTTTTCCGATTTGACGTATACACATACGCCTGTCATCGGAAGAAAACGGCTTCTTCATCTTATTGCGACAACCCTATTTTTAATCGGTTACGGGCATTTCGGTCATTCTAAGATTAGTACAGCCGTAAGGAATAAGCGTTATTTCTTTCGGCTCGCCGACAGCCTTTTTGCTTTCGGGAAGCTCCTCGCATCTGTCGTCCGTCATCTTCCATTCGACCTGCGCCATCTTTGCTTTGAGCTTTATCGGCGCACCGTCGGGTGAGAACGGCATTTTTCCGACCTCACCGAACTGAACGGCAAAATCATCGGAGCAGAAGCCGTAATTCCAGTCCGTTGTCGGATAAATTTCGTAGTCGCAGTACGGATATTTTCTTTCAACACCGTCACGGACAAATTCTTTCTTCTCCCATCTTTCACCGATCGGCAGGGAGAAAACGAGGTTACCTCTCTCGGCGCAGTAAAGTCCGCTCGGTCTTTCGGTCAGCTCGGTTTTGAAAGTGAAGCTGACGTCAAGCTCCTGCTCGCCGAAAAAGTCACGGCTTATTTTAACAAAACCACAGTCGGCTTTTTCGCCGTTCACGGCGGCATCAACCGCTTTTTCGGGAATTCTGACAAGGATTTCACGCTCATCGTGTGTGTCGGAGCATACCTTGAGCTTGTATCCGTCCGCAAACGGATAATTTGTAACTATCTCAACGGAGAATTTACTGCCGTCAATCTCGGTTTCAACCTTGCTCGGCGCAATGGCGCAGACGGCAACGCCCTTTTCGGTTTTCATCATCGTGCTCATGGCGAATTTCGGGAAAGCCTGATTGAAATTGGCGGTACAGCAGCCGAAGTTCGGCTCAAGTCCAAAGAGGTGGGACTCCTCCGAGTTTGTGTTGAACGGCTGTTTTCCGTCGGGGAAACGGGAACACTGAACCTGATTTGTAAGCTGATCGTACTGATGAGTCCACATATCGGGGCTTACGGTTGCAGGGAAAGCGTTGAAAGTCGTTTTTTCAAGTCTTTCCGACCAGTAGCTGTCACCCGTCAGGGCAATGAGCCATTCGTATGAATACATAGCCTCCGCAACCGAGCAACATTCCGAGCCGTGAACGGGACTTGTTCCGCTCAGACACTCGTCGCCCGAAAAATGACCGCACGCCATACCGTGATCCCTCAGCAGAATCTCCATCGCTTTCTTTGCAAATTCGTTTGCGTCGCCGCCCCTGAATTCGGTCATCAGAGCCTCGCTCTTGAGCATCATACCCGTGTTTACAACGTGGTTGAGGAAGCTCCAGCACTCACGTCTTTCGGCATAACGCCAGGACTCATACATCTTTTTATAATCGACGCCCTGAATGTAAAGCTTGTCAACAAGATCAAGCTGCCATTCCTCGGGGTTTCTCTCACGAAGCCAAAGAATCGGGATAAGGCACTCAAACCAGCGTGCCGCACCCCAGTCGAAAAGTGTACGGCCGTTTATAAATTGGCTGAGCTGCCTTAGCGCACGGCTGACAGCATTCTCTATGCGATCGTCGCCGGAGCAGTCGGCATAGACAACAAGTGCCTTGCAGATAATAAAGCAAGCCCAGACATCGTAAAACTTGCGCTCGTCAAGTGAGCAAGGGCAGATCCAGCCGTCCTCGCACTGCCTTTCGAGGATAGCGTCAACATATTTCTTCGCACGAGCCTTCATATCCTCGTCATCCAGAAGGTATGCAAGCGGGACAAAGCCGTCGAGCCAGTAGGGAACACGCTCCCAGCCGTCGTCATCTCCGCCGATCCAACTGCTGTTTTTGATGCTGTTCCACATCTTGTCAAGATTTCCCGAAAGTCCGTCCGCCTGTATTTTGAGCTGATTTTTCAGCCAGCCTGTCGGCTTGATCTCACGGGTGGTAAATTGTCTGAAAATCATAATAAAACTCCTCAACTTATGCCTAATTTCTTTGCCATTTCCGCTGTCTGAAGCTCAAGCAGCTTGGAAACGCCCTCCTCCTGCATCGTGATGCCGTAGAGAACGTCCGCCTCCTCCATCGTGCCTCGTCTGTGGGTGATGAGGATAAACTGAGTGTTTGCCGTCATACGGCGGACATAACGGGCGTAACGTGCAACGTTCACATCGTCCAGAGCCGCTTCGACCTCGTCGAAGATACAGAACGGAGAGGGAGCAACCTTGAGTATCGCAAAGAGAAGTGCGATCGCCGAAAGTCCCTTTTCTCCTCCTGAAAGCAGGTCAATGTTCTGAACATTCTTGCCCGGCGGCTGTACCTTGATTTCAATGTTACATTCCAAAACGTCGTTCGGGTTTTCAAGGATAAGCTCCGCCTTTCCGCCGCCGAAAAGCTCGACAAAGGTTTCGCCGAAATAGCTGTTGATGCGTACAAACTGAGCCTTGAATTGCTCCGCCATCTTGCTCGTCAGCTCCGTAATGAGCCTGTTAAGCTCGTCACGGGATTTTTCAATGTCGTCAAGCTGAGCTTTCATAAATTCGTAACGCTCGGAGACCTCTTTGTATTCCTCGATCGCTCCGACATTGACATTGCCTAAGGCTCTGATCTTGCCTTTCAGCTCCTGCAGGCTTCTGTGCGCCTGCTGATAATCCTCTATCACAATGTTGAGAGCCTCGGCGTCGGATTTTGTGAGCTGATACTCGTCAAAGAGCTTGTTGACCGCATCGTCAAGCTGTTTTTCCATTTGAGCCTTGCGTTCCTCAAGCCTTGCAAGCTCGCCGCTGATTTTTTCACGCTCGGCTGACTTCGCACGTTCCTCGGAACGGAGCTGTGCGCTCTTTGCATCGCATTGTGTTCTCTCGTTGATGAGAGCCTCAATGTCGCTCTTTGCGCTTGCACCAAGCTCATGAAACTCCTGAGCCTGTTTGGTAAGCTCCTGAATTTTTAATTCAATATCGCTGTTTGCCTTTTCAATTACTGCAATTTCTCCGTTGAGGTCGTCCAGTCTGCCCTCGTGGCTCGCCATACGGCGGTTGAGCAGATCGACTGCTTCTTTTTTCGCCTCGATATCCTTTTCAAGTGCAAGGATATCAAGATTTATCTTAGCTTCGATCTGTGCAAGCTCCTCTTTCTTTTCCTCTAGCTTTTCTCTGCCGTGGGTTACAACGTCAAGATCGGCCTGCAACGATCCCATTTCCTTATTCAGCCTGTCAATCTCGGTCTGAGCCGCAGCTTTTAAAGCTTCAAGATCGGTGATCCTGATTGAAGCGTTCTTCTTCTCACGGCGAAGCTCTTCAAGAGCCGCATTCGCCGTATCGAGCTTTCCGTCAATGAGGGCAAGCTCACTTTCCTTGCGGATGATGTCCTCCTGAGTGCGCTTGAGATCCGCTTCGGAAGCGTCAAGCTCCGCCTTTGCCGAGGACAGCTCAACATTCAGCCTCTTGTATTCCTCGTTGTCCTTTTCCTGCTCTGCGGCAAGCTTTTTAAGCTGTTCGTTGAGCTTTTCTTTCTCATTTGTTCGGCTGAGAATACCTGAATTGTGTCCTCTTGATCCGCCTGTCATTGATCCGCCTGCGTTGACGACCTGACCGTCAAGAGTTACTATCTTAAATCTGTATGAAAACTTTTTAGCAATGACGATTGCGCTGTCGAGATCCTCGGCAACCGCCGTTCTGCCGAGAAGCGAACGGATTATTTCATCATATTTTTTGTCGTAGTCAAGAAGTCTGTCCGCCATATCGACAAAGCCGTAGCAGTCGTCAAGACCTTTTTCCGTGAACGGCTTCGACTTAACGGAGGTCAGCGGCAAAAATGTAGCCCTGCCGCCCTTATTCTCCTTGAGGAAATTGATCGCACGCTTTGCGTCGTTTTCGCTGTCGGTGACAATGTTCTGTATCGCAGAGCCGAGAGCGGTTTCAACGGCTATTGCATAGCGATCCTCAACGCTGATGAGCTGGGAAAGAGGACCGTGAATACCTCTGAGAGCGCCGCCCTTTGCCTCACGGACAACCGCTTTAACAGCTCCCGAATAACCGTCCATATTCTTTTCCATTTCGTCGAGCATACGGATCTTGTCTTTCTTTTGCAGAATGTCAAGTCCTCTTGCGTCGATCGCCGATTTCAGCTTGTCCGCCTTTTCCTGACGGTTGTTTACCCGCAGACTGTAACCCGAAACTGCGTTCATAATCTCAGTTGCGGTGTCGTTGAGCTTATCAAGCTGAGACTGACAGGTGTTTCTCTTGTCCTCAAGCTCTGTAATGTAGCCGTTCCTTGTGGAAAGAACGCCCTCGATATTGCTGACTCTGCCGCTTATCTCCTCAATCGAAGAATTTGCGGTGGTTTCTTCTATTCTTTTTTCGCTCACCTTTTCGGTGAGAGCCGTTATCTTCTGCGATATCTCGGCAATACGGTCGGCAAATTCGCCTGTTTCGTTTCTTGCATCGGCAATGTTAAGTGCCGCCGAGTCAAGCTCCTTTCGCTTTGCCTCGATATCATTGAGAAGCTCGGCGATCTCGGCTTGTGCGTCCTCAACCTCTTTTTTCAGGGTGTTCTCGCTGTTCGAAGCGTCGCTCATGTCTCGTTTGATACGCTCGATCGTCTGCTCATTGTGGAGAATAGTGTTCTTCTCAACGGAGATCTGACCTTCAAGCTGAACCGCCTTTTCCTCGTAGCTTGTGGAGTTGTTTCTGATATTATCAATTCTTACCGTGATATCCTGACTTTTTGCAATTATCTCCTCGGAGTCCGTCTCAATCTGAGTAAGTGCGGCTTCAACGGAGTCGTACTGTCCCTGAGCGATCGAGAGCTTGTCCTCCTGATCCCTCAGCTTCACCCTTGTGGTGTCGATCGTGTGAAGCCACAGACCGATTTCAAGCTCCTTTTTCTCCTTGGCAAGAACAAGGAATTTCTGTGCCTTTTCGCTCTGAGTTTTGAGCGGTCCGACACGGCTTTCAAGCTCGGAGAGAATGTCCCTCAGACGGACAAGGTTTTCCTCCGCCTGATCGAGCTTGCGGTTTGCGTCGTTGCGGCGGTATCTGTAATGGGAAATTCCTGCCGCTTCTTCAAGCATATCTCGTCTTTGTCCCGATTTTGATGAAATGAGGTCGGCAATTCTGCCCTGACTGACGAGGGAATAGCCGTCACGTCCGAGTCCCGTGTCCATGAAAAGCTCATGCACGTCACGCAGTCTGACTACCTGACCGTTGAGCATATATTCGCTTTCGCCCGAGCGGTAGTAGCGGCGTGTGACGGAGACCTCGTCCCTGTCGCTGTCGAGCGTTTTGTCCGTGTTGTCAAGGCGCAGAGTGACCTCGGCAAAGCCCAAAGGTTTTCTGATCTTTGTGCCGCCGAAGATAACGTCTTCCATCTTTGATCCGCGCAGATTTTTTGTTGACTGCTCACCGAGAACCCATCGTACAGCGTCGGCAATGTTGCTCTTGCCTGAGCCGTTCGGTCCGACAACGGCGGTCATTCCGTGATTGAAATTGAAAACCGTCTTGTCGGGGAAGGACTTGAAACCCTGCATTTCGAGCGCTTTTAATCTCATAATTCTTCGTTCCTTAATATGTAAACTTGATATTTATTCATTTCTTTGTCTGCTGTTATTTTTGCGTCATAGCCCAGCTCCCTGAGCCTTGCAATGTTAGAACGTTTCTGTCCCGTCATTTTTGAGATGGCGTCGGGGGAAACGTGAATATTTATTTTTCCTTTCGGAATTTGATTTTCTTTGATAAAATCCACGGCTTTGCCGAGATATATTTTGCCCTCGCAGATCTCCTTGAACGCAGGGTGATAGGCTCCGGCAATATAATCGCCCTCAACTCCGCCGCCCGAATGAAGCCCCGTCCTGATGACGGCAATGCCTGCTTCGTCGAACATCAGCAGAAGTCGGGCGCAAAGCTCCGCCGCCGAGTCCACGGTCTGCGGCACATATTCTCCGCTTTTATAAAGCTCGGCAAGCTCCGTGCCGCCGATAACGACCGTCGGATAAATTCGCACGGTCGCAGGATTAAGAGCGATAATTTTTTTCGCCGTTTCGATGCTGTCACCGTCCGAAGAGCCGTAAAGTCCCGTCATCATCTGAAGTCCAAGCTCAAAGCCGTAGCTCTTGAGCATTTTCGATGCGTTGACTATATCCTCGGCTGTGTGACCTCTGCGGTTGAGGCGCAGAACATTATCGTCCATACTCTGCGCTCCAAGCTCGACCGCCGTAACTCCGTAGCCTTTGAGAATACGGCAGATCTCCCCGTCTATTGCGTCGGGACGGGTTGAGATTCTGATACCCTTAAAGCCGCCGTTTTCAACATATCTGTATGCCGCCGCCAACAGCTCCGTCATTTTCCTGCGGTCTATTGCGGTGAAGCTGCCGCCGAAAAAGGCGATCTCGCCGCCCTTGCTGTCGGGGTTTTTCATTGCGATTTCTACCGCCTTGTCCACATCCTCGGGTGTGACCTGCTTGCTCTGTCCCGATATTGCACGCTGATTGCAGAACGAGCATTGGTGGGGGCAACCGTTGTGAGGAACAAAAAGTCCCACGTTTACGTGCTTGCTCACAGTCCCATAAGCTCCAAGGCTTCCCTTGCAGCCTCCTGCTCGGCACGCTTCTTGCTCTTGCCTATTCCTTTGCCGATAACGTTGGAATTGAGGTGAACCTCGACCTCGAAACGCTTGTCGTGGTCGGGGCCGCTCTCGCCGACAAGAACGTATTCGACGACCTCGCCCGGATTGCGCTGAACAACCTCCTGAAGCATGGTCTTGTAGTCCTTGACGGAGCGGTGCTTTCTGATTGCTTCGTCAATATATTTAAGTACAAACTTTCTCGCCTCGTCCATTCCGCCGTCAAGATAGATTGCGGCGATAACCGCCTCGAAAGCGTCCGCCTGAATTGACGGTCTGTCTCTGCCGCCCGTCACGACCTCGCCCTTACCGAGCATAAGATATTTGCCGAGCTGTATTTCACGGGCGAAGGAGGCAAGCGATTTTTCGCAGACCATTGCGGCTCTGAGCTTTGTCAGGTCTCCCTCGGGAAAGTCCGTGTAGTTTTTAAAGAAATTTTCTGCCGTTATAAAGCCGAGAACCGAGTCGCCGAGAAATTCAAGACGCTCGTTCGAGCCGTCGCAGGTTGCGTGGTTTTCGTTGTAATACGAGGAATGGGAAAGCGCACGCAGTAAAAACGATTCATTTTTGAATTTGTAACCGAGCTTCTGCTGAAGTTCCTTTATATCAGGTTTCATTTTCACCAAACCTTTCATCAAAATAATCAAGACTTCTCTTTGCCAAAGCTTCGTATCTCATTTTTTTATCTCTTATCTTTTCACCGAGAGGCGGAAGTATGCCGAAGTTTGCACCCATCGGCTGAAAATCCGTCACACCCGGATTGCTTATATATTTTGAAAGTGCGCCCATCATCGTGAAATCGGGAAGCTCAAGAGCCTCTTTTCCCGAAAGCCTGTTCGCCATATTTATTCCTGCAAGAATACCCGACGAGGCCGATTCCATATAACCCTCAACGCCTGTGATCTGACCTGCAAAATAAAGTCCGTCACGTCCCTTGAACGAGAAATCCCCGTTCAGGTGTCTCGGCGAGTCGATGAAGGTGTTGCGGTGCATAACGCCGTAGCGCACAAATTCCGCATTTCTGAGAGCAGGTATCATAGAGAAAACTCTCTTTTGCTCACCGAATTTCAGATTGGTCTGAAATCCGACGAGATTATACATCGTTCCGCCCGAATCCTCACGGCGAAGCTGAAGCACCGCCCACGGTCGGTGTCCTGTTCTCGGATCTCTCAATCCAACGGGCTTCAGAGGACCGAAACGCATTGTGTCCGCACCCCTTGCCGCCATAACCTCGATCGGCATACAGCCCTCATACACACCTTTTTTCTTGTCAAAGGAGTGAAGCTCAGCCGTCTCGGCATTGACAAGCTCGTTGTAAAAGCTCTCGTACTCTTCCTTATTCATCGGGCAGTTGAGGTAGTCGTCCTCACCGCCTCGGTCGTATCTCGACTGGGTAAAGGCACAGGATTTGTCGATGCTCTCGTCCGTGACTATCGGAGCTGCTGCATCGAAAAAGCTGAGCGATCCGCCGCAAAGCTCCTTGATACTATCGGCCAAAGCGTCTGAGGCAAGCGGCCCTGCGGCAATTATAACGTTGCCGTCGGGGATCTCCGTGATCTCACGACATTCGAGGGTTATCAGCGGATGCGACTTGATTTTTTCGGTTACCATGGCGGAAAATTTATCACGGTCAACGGCAAGCGCACCGCCTGCCGGCACACTGCATTTTTTTGCACATTCAACGCAGATTGAGCCGAGCCTTTCCATCTCCGCCTTGAGCAGTCCTGCCGCCGAACCGACACGCTGAGCCTTGAGCGAATTGGAGCAGACAAGCTCCGCAAGCATATCCGTTTTGTGGGCAGGGGAATGTTTCTTCGGCTTCATCTCGGCAAGAGTGACACTTATGCCACGGTTGGCAAGCGCCCATGCCGCTTCAACGCCGGCAAGTCCTCCGCCGACAACAAGAACTCCGTCCATTTACTGATCTTCCTTTTTCCTGCTTTTTCGTTCGGTTTTACGCTCAAAGCCACAGCCTTCACCGAGGCATACCGTCAGTCCGCCCTTGCGCTTGAACAGCGATTTTCCACATTCGGGACAGGTTTCGTCCGTCGGCTTGTCCCATGTCATAAAGTCGCAGTCAGGCCAGTTGGAACAGCCGTAAAAGGTGTAGCCCTTTTTCGACTTTTTCTCGATAACCTCGCCGCCGCATTTCGGACATTTTGCATTCGTCTTTGTGACGAGCGGCTTTGCGTTCTTACATTCGGGATATCCGGGGCAGGCAAGGAATTTGCCGTATCTGCCGACCTTGACAACCATCATCCTGCCGCATTTTTCGCACGGAATATCCGTCACGTCCTCGTCAAGCTGTATCTTGACGTCCTTCATCTCCGCTTTTACCTTTTGGAGATTTTTATCAAATTCATCGTAAAACTCATGGAGCATTGCGATGTAGTCTTCCTTGCCCTCGCCGACCTCGTCAAGCTTTGTTTCCATACCTGCGGTGAACTTTGTGTTCACAATCTTTGAAAACTTTTCCTTTAGAAGCTTCGTAATAGCCTCTCCAAGCTCCGTCGGGTAGAGCTGTTTCTGCTGACGCTTGACATACTCACGCTTAACAATGGTTGTGATGATCGTGGCATAGGTGCTCGGACGTCCTATTCCGTTTTCCTCAAGCGCCTTGATGAGGGAGGCTTCGGTGTATCTCGCAGGCGGCTGGGTGAAGTGCTGATTGCCTTTCAGCTCCTTGAGCTTGAGCTTGTCGCCCGTATTGATTTCGGGAAGCTTGCCCTCGGCATCTTCCTCCTCGTCCGTGCTCTCCTCGTAGAGAACGGTGTAACCGTCAAATTTTACGCTGTAGCCTGCGGCTGTGAAACGGCAATAACCGTCAACACCCTCCGTGACCGCATCTATTTCCGCCTTTACCGTATTCTGAATACAGGTCGCCATAAGACTTGCAACAAAACGCTTCCAGATGAGGGTATAGAGCTTGTACTGATCCGAGGTCAGGCTCGCCCTTACCATATCGGGAGTGAGGGCGGGATTGGTCGGTCTGATAGCCTCGTGTCCGTCCTGAGCGTTGCTCCTCGATTTAAAGTAACGGGGCTTCTCCGGGAGATATTTCTCACCATAGGTTTGCAGAATAAAGCTGTTGGTCGCCGCCCTTGCCTCCTCGGAAATTCTCAGGGAGTCGGTTCTCATATATGTTATAAGACCGGTCGTGCCGATTCCTGCGATATCAACGCCCTCGTAAAGCTCCTGAGCGGCTCTCATCGTGCGCTGAGCCTGGAAGCCCATTCTGCGCGAAGCCTCCTGCTGGAGTGTTGAGGTTATGAACGGCGGAGCCGGATTTTTCTTTCTTGTGCCTTTCTTGACCGAGGTTACGCTGTATTTCGCATTGTCAAGTCTTGCAAGATATGCGTCAGCCTGCTCCTTGCTTGTAATCTTGACCTTGCCTGTCTCGTCGCCGTAGAAGCTTGCGGAAAAGCTCTTGCGGTTCGGGGCGGTAAACTTTGCGTCAAGAGTCCAGTATTCTTCGGGAACAAAGGCTCTGATCTCGTTCTCACGGTCAACGATAAGTCTGACAGCAACGGACTGAACCCGTCCTGCGGAAAGACCTCGGCGGATCTTCTGGGAGATGAACGGGCTGAGCTTGTAACCCACAAGACGGTCGAGGATTCTTCTCGCCTGCTGTGCGTTGACAAGATTCATATCAATGGAACGGGGTTGTTTCATTCCGTTTTCAATTCCCGTCTTTGTGATCTCGTTAAATGTAATTCTGTTCGTCTTGTCAATATCAAGACCGAGCAGGGTGGCAAGGTGCCAGGATATAGCCTCTCCCTCACGGTCAGGGTCGGTTGCGAGATAAACTTCGTCCGACTCGGCAACCATTCCTTTGAGCTCCTTGACGAGCTTTTCTTTGCCCTTGATCACTGCGTATTTCGGGGCAAAATCGTTCTTTATATCGACGCTCAGCTTCGCCGCAGGGAGGTCACGGACATGACCCATGGAAGCGGTGACATTGTAGCCGTCGCCGAGATATTTTTTTACTGTCTTAACCTTTGTGGGTGACTCCACAATTACCAGCTTGGACATAAACACATCATCCTACTTATTGATTTATTCTGTAATTCTTGCCTGCAAGCGGCTCAATAATTCCGAGAAGCTCCAGCTCCGTCATTGCGGAGAGAAAGTCGGTGGTGCTGAGCTTTGTTTTGAGGATAAGCTCCTCCGCCTGCATTGTATCTGTTGTAAAAGCGTCGCAGATGAGCTTCGCTTTATCGCTTATGTTCTGTGAAACGGTCGGCTTGACGAAAGGCTTTTTCTCCTCCGAAGCCTTTGGCTTAGCCGAAGAAGTCTGCATCGTCAGCTTAGTTTCAATTTTGTTGATATCGAGAAGATCGGGAAATCTCTCGGCATATTCCTCAAGAACGTCCATCGCATTGAACACGGGCTTTGCGCCGTCACGCAGAAGCTTGTTTGTACCCATATTCATACTTGACGTTATATCTCCCGGCACGGCAAAGATATCTCTGCCCTGTTCGATAGCATGACCGACCGTTCTGAGCGATCCGCTCTTTTCGTTCGCTTCAATGACGATCGTTCCGTAGGAAAGACCGGATATTATTCGGTTTCTGAACGGGAAGTTCCATCCGGAGGCAGAGGTGAGGGGAGGATATTCTGTGACCAGCGCACCGTGACCTGCGATCTCACGCCGCAGAGGTTCGTTTTCGGGCAGGTAGTTCGTTCCGAAGCCGCAGCCGAGCACGGCGACGGTGTTTGCGCCTGCGTCAAGCGCACCGTTGTGAGCCGCACTGTCAATTCCCTTTGCCGCTCCGCTGACGATAACCGCACCCGATCTGCTCAGCGAAGCCGAAAGAGACCGTGCAATTCTTGCGCCGATATCGCTTGCCTCTCTTGCACCGACAACGGCTATTGAAATCTTGTTTTTCAAACAGTCTAAATCTCCCCGGACATAAAGCACCAAGGGCAAATTAGGCAGTTTGAAAAGCATAGACGGATAGTCTGCGTCATCGGGAGTGATAATCTTTATCCTGTATCTCTGACAGTCGGAAACAATTTTCTTCGCCGCATCAAGCGTTGTTGACTTGAGCTTATTGATCTGTCCGGGAGTAAATATTCCCGAAAGTCTCCACTCATATTCGCCTGCGAAGTACAGACTTTCGGCATTGCCGAAATACGAGACGATCTCATCACTTTTCACGCTTGAAGAAATTCCGAGGGCGTTTTGCGCCCAAACCCAATAAAGCTTGTCTTTCATTTACGCACCATTTCCCAGCTCAGAATTGCCGCCGCAGTAGCCGCATTGAGGGATTCCGCTCTGCCGCCCATCGGTATAGTCACCCTCATTCGGCAGGCGTTCATAACTTCTTGTGAAACTCCGTTGCCCTCGTTGCCGACAACGCAGACAATACCGCCGCTCATATCGACATCGGTGATTCTGACGCTGTTTTTGTCGGGGGTTGAGGCGAGGGTAAGCATAGCCTTGCCGTTCGCTTCGTCTATGACTTCGGCGGCTCGGTCACGGACGATGATGTTCAGCCTGAGAGCCGAGCCCATTGAAGCTCGGAGTGCCTTGGGATTGTAGATATCGCATCCGCCGCAGATTATCAGACCGTCAATTCCGAGAGCCTCCGCAGTTCGGCTGACAGCGCCGAGATTGGAGGGATCCTGAACGTTTTCAAGCAGGAGATATTTTCCGTCGGCTCTCAGCTCGTTCACTCCGTCGGAAATATCTTTAACCCTGCAAACGCAGAAAATTCCCTGTGTATTCTGAGTGTCGGAAAGCTTTGCGGCAACCTCGTCGGAGATTTCGTATATCTCCTCGGAGACGGAAATTATCCTGTCGCAGTATCCGCTGTATTTTTTCCTTGCGGAACGGCTGAGAAAGGCACGGAAGATTTTGATTCCGTTTTCGGCGGCGTCGGAGCAGAGCCTCGCACCCTCAAGAAAGAACAGTCCGCTCTCACGTCGGGCTTTTGAGCTGTCACGGACAGAAACTGCGGCTCGGATTTTTTCATTTGATTTTGAAGCGAGAAAATCCATACTCAAAGCCCCTTTCTTCGGCAAAATACACGAAAATTCTCTCGGCAAACAGGTGCCGTAAAAAAGACAAATTCACGCCCCCTTAATGAAAAGGGGCGTGATATTTACTTATTTAAGAGCTGCTTTAGCCTTTTCTGTGAGGGCTGTGAATGCAGCGGGATCGGCGATTGCGATCTCTGAAAGCATCTTTCTGTTGAGCGTGATGCCTGCCTTGTTAAGACCGTTCATAAATGTTGAATAGTTCATTCCGTTGAGCTTGCAGGCTGCGGAAATTCTTGTGATCCAAAGGCGGCGGAAGTCTCTCTTCTTCTGCTTACGTCCTACATAAGCATACTGACCGGACTTCATAACTGCCTGCTTAGCTGTTTTGAAAAGACTTGACTTTGAACCGTAGTAGCCCTTAGCCATCTTCATTACTTTATTTCTTCTCTTACGAGACATGGTAGCGCCTTTAATACGAGCCATGGTAAGTTACCTCCAATAATAAATTTAAACAATCTGAATTATTTGTACGGGATCAAACGCTTGATCTGCTTAACGTTTGTTGTGTCAGCAACAACTGTCTGGCGGAGACCTCTCTTACGCTTGGTCGTCTTCTTGTTGAGGATGTGAGACTTGTTAGCGTGTCCGCGGATCGGCTTACCGTTCTTTGACATCTTAAAGCGCTTCTTTGCACCGCTGTGAGTTTTAATTTTAGGCATGGTTTTTTCCTCCTTATGAATTACTTGGATGATTTGGCTGCGATAAACATCAGCATGGAACGTCCCTCAAGCTTTGCCGGTTTTTCAACGTTGCCGTATTCCTTGACGGCGTCGGCAAATTTGCTCATGGTGACAAGACCGTTCTCAGGATGAGCCATTTCACGTCCTCTGAAGCGGATCGAAACCTTTACACGGTTTCCGCTCTTGAGAAACTTAACGGCCTGGTTGACCTTAGTCTCGAAATCGTGAGTGTCGATGTTCAGAGAAAGACGAACCTCTTTGATCTCGATAACTCTCTGGTTCTTTTTCGCTTCTTTTTCACGCTTCGCCTGTTCAAAGCGATATTTGCCGTAGTCCATAATCTTACATACGGGCGGCTTCGCCTGCGGAGCGATCTTTACAAGGTCTGTGTTCTTTTCGTCTGCCAGACGCATAGCCTCTGCAATCGGCATAACGCCGAGCTGGGTACCGTCCGAATCAATCACTCTGACTTCTTTGTCTCGGATCTCCTCGTTGATCTGAGTTTCTTTCGTACCGATGTTCAAGCACCTCCAAATGCTCAATAATAAAAATCAAAGCACGGATGGGAACGAACCTATCCGTGCGCATAATCATACCAAGAAAAACTTGAGATTTATTGACCGCACGGACGAAACCGTTAAGGTGGGAACGAACCATTCCACTTTGTTGTGTGAGTATTCTATCACCTTGTCTGCAAATTGTCAAGAGCTTTTGCAGAAAATTTTTTCAAATAAAAATATTAGCATTTTGTAAATTTTCCGTTTCACGTTGAAATTTTTTTTTTTTCGTGTTATTATTGTTATTATTACATTACAAGTTAGGAGGAATCCCCTTGGCAGAAGATAAAGAGAAATCCTTGACGGACGAAACCCTGCCGCAGGAACCGGAGGAAAAGTCCGACGGCTGGGATTGGGACGCCGCAGTTCCGCAGACGGATACGACCAACATCACCTTTGACGATCTGCAGGAAACGGAGCTTAAAATCGAAACCGAGCCTGCCGAAAAAGAAGATGAGGAAAAAACAGAGGAGGAAGCGCAGAACCCCGATGACGACGGACTTTGCATTGTCTGCGGAAAGCGCAGAGGCAACAGTCCGAGCGACCTTTACTGCAACGAGTGCCGTGCAAAATTTCTTAGGACAAACTACGGAATCGGTCACATAATCCTCGCTTTTGTTATGGTGATCGTTGCCGCTCTCGGATATTTTGTCTGCACCTCTACCGTGACGGTTTCCGGCAAGCTTTTCAAGGCGGAACAGTGCATTTCCGAAAAGCGTTATAACGACGCTCTCAACCTTTGCAGTGATGTTCTTGAGGCTACCGATAAGCTCAACAGCGGAGTCAACTCCGTTATCAAGGGCATTAACGAGAATATAAGAAGTCTCGACTGGTTTACGGAGGGTTCAAAATCGGCTCAGATCATCCTTGAAACCTACGCACAGACAATGACGATCAATTATCAGGATCGTTCGACCTTTACTTCGGCGGTTGACAAGTTTGTCGAGGACGGTCAGTTTGAGCTTTCGCAAAACTCAAGGATCAAAGAGCTTTATGACCTTTCCAAAAGCTTTGACACCCTTGAAGAAACTCTTGTTACCAAGCTTAACAACTATATTTCCGAGAAAGAGGACGGAAGCTACGACGTAAAGTACGACGAAGCAATCAAGTACCTTGATTCGGTTAAAACCGAGTCGGATGTTCAGAAAAGCCTTGTTGATTATTACAGGTTTATGATGGCGTACTATGCCGAAAAGGACGCCGATGTGATACTCGGATTCCTTGGCGACGCATACGAGGCTTCGGGCGAATACAAGTACCTTTACTCCGAGGTTTATCTTGCGATGGCATGGGAGAACAAGGCGTACGACACCGTACTGAACGTTGCCGATGAAGCTATCAAGTTCAACAAGAACGACGCTTCGGCTTATTATTACACAGTCAGGGTATATATCGAGAAGGGCGATCTTGACACGGCTGACAAGATGTGCGAGGAGCTTCGTGAAGCAAACCCCGACGGACTTGATTATTACAGCACAAAGGCAGAGCTTCTGCGCCGACGCAACAAGCTTGAGGATGCGATTGAGATCTGCCGCAAGGGTATTGTCGCAGGCTCGGATGCGGAGATCTACCGTCAGCAGGCTATTGCGTATCTCCTGCTCAGCGACAAGGAAAATGCTCTTGAAGCGATAACTCAGTCCTATGAGATCGCAATGCAGAATAACAGCAACGGTATTTCGCTTGAGGAGCTTAACACGGTTGCCCTCATCTGCTTCATCTGCGGCGACACGGACACCTATGACGAGGTTGTCGCAATGTTTGAGCAGTACGGAGAGTCGCTTAATGAAAAAACTCAGAAGTGCATCAAGGGCGACATCACCTTTGAAGATATCTTTATGAAAGGATCGGGTGAGATTTCATGACAGTGATTTATGTAATTTCAAAATATATTACCGTTATCGGTTCGATCCTCAAGGGCTTTTGGGAGCATCTTTTCTGCCGTATTCTCGGCGTTCCCGTCTCCGATGCCCGTTATCTTCAGGCGACCGAGCTTTGCGGTCACGTTGAGCACGACTTTACAAAGACAAAGGCTGTGACCTTCTTCCTGAACTATCTTCCGGGTATGATGAACCGTATGTTCGGATACGGAATGATAATCGGCGGCTACCTCGGACTTTTCTATATCAAAGCTCCGACAAGCACGATCGCATTCTGGTTCTATGTTGCGTTTTACTATCTCGGAGTATCCCTGCTTTGCAACAATGCGCCGCTTTATGAGGATGCGCTGAACAACTGGGATCTGCTCTACGGCAAGGGACAGAAAACCAATATATTTGCGAAGATCTTCGGATTTATTCCGTCCGTATATTTCATTGTATCGGCTTGGCTTGAGAAAAACGCACTCAGCCTTGTTTTCTGGATCGCCGCAACAGCAGTCGGTATATTTGTTCTTTAATAAAAGTAAATAGTATTGAAGCCGTATTCCTCCCCGTGAGTGAATACGGCTTTTTTCTGTTTGTTGATTTTTGAACGATGAGATTATGGCGGAATTTAGACAGTATCGTGTTAAATTTTGATGAAACATTTTGGCTCCCTTGTGTAAAGGGAGCTGTCAGCGAAGCTGACTGAGGGATTGTCAAAAAATTTATGTCTGCTCTAAAACTTTTTAGTCTGCTCTTATCCCCTCCGTCACGTCGTTCCTCCGTGCCACCTCCCCTTGCAACAAGGGGAGGCTGAAATGGTTTCTGCAAACTTTTAATTTTAATCGTCTAAAGTCTAACATCTAAAATCTAAAATCTAAAACGGCAGAGGTGATCGCTCATCTCTGCCGTTTTTTTAAAATCAGTTGTTATAAAGTCCGCGCTTAACGTAGGTTGTGTGGAGAACCTCGTGCGCCTTGTGGCTGCCGGGCTCACCGAAGAACTCGTCATATACACGCTTTATAGCTGAATTTTCGTGTGACTTACGGTTTTCGTTGTTCTTATCAAGGGTGTAAAGAACGGAAGCTCTCTTGCTTCTGTAATCCTCAAAGTTGCGAACCGATGCAGGAACGATCGGCTGTCCGCCGCCGTTGATACAGCCGCCGGGGCAAGCCATGATCTCAATGAACTGGTACTCGCTGGTGCCGTTCTTGACCTGCTCCATGAGGGTTTTTGCGTTCTTTGTGCCGCTTGCAACCGCAACCTTGATCTGGAGATCGCCAGCGGCATAGGTGGCTTCCTTGACGCCCTCCATACCTCTGACCTCTGTAAAGTCAACATTTTCAAGGGTCTGACCTGTGATCTTCTCAACAGCGGTACGAAGCGCAGCTTCCATAACTCCGCCTGTTGCGCCGAAGATAACGCCTGCGCCCGAACCCTCGCCGAGAGGACTGTCAAAGGTCTCGTCGGGAAGTGAGTTGAAGCTGATGCCTGCGCTCTTGATCATTCTTGCAAGCTCACGGGTTGTGATGGAGATATCAACATCCGCATAGCCCGATGCGCTCTGATCTGCTCTGCCGACCTCAAATTTCTTTGCGGTACAGGGCATTACGCTGACGCTGACGATCTTTGCAGGATCAATGTCCATCTTCTGAGCGTACCATGTCTTGAGCGTTGCGCCGAACATCTGCTGAGGTGACTTGCAGGAGGAAAGGTGGTCAAGCTGATCGGGATAGTAGAACTCGCAATACTTAACCCAGCCCGGTGAACAGGAGGTGATCATCGGGAGAACGCCGCCGTTTGTAATTCTTTCGATAAGCTCGTTGGACTCCTCCATAATGGTAAGGTCGGCGGAGAAATCGGTGTCGAATACCTTGTCAAAGCCGAGACGGCGAAGAGCGGCAACCATCTTGCCCTCTGTGTCTGTTCCGATCGGAAGACCGAATTCCTCACCGAGAGCCGCTCTGACAGCCGGAGCTGTCTGAACAACAACGTACTTATCGGGATCGTTGATAGCTTCAAGAACCTTCGGTGTGTCGTCCTTCTCACGAAGTGCGCCTGTCGGGCAGTTCACGATACACTGACCGCAGGAGATACATGAAAACTCCTGAATATCTCTCTCAAAAGGAGAGGTGATGCAGGTGTCAAAGCCACGGGCGTTTGCTCCGATAACGGAGATTGCCTGATTGTCGCAGGCGGCAACGCAGCGGCGGCAAAGAATACACTTGCTGTTGTCACGGATCATATGAGCCATTGAAGCGTCATAGGCATAGTCGGGAGTTACGCCGTCGAACTTGCTCTCGTTCTCAACGCCGTATTCCTTACAGAGCTTCTGAAGCTCGCAGTTTCTGCTTCTTACGCAGGAGAGGCACTTGCGGTCATGGGTTGAAAGAATAAGCTCAAGAGTAGTTCTTCTGGAATTGCGTACTCTCTCGGAGTTTGTGAAAACCTCCATTCCCTCGTTTACGGGGTAAACACAGGAAGCAACGAGGCTTCTTGCTCCCTTGACCTCAACCATACAGATACGGCAAGCACCGATCTGGTTGATTTCCTTGAGGAAGCAAAGCGTCGGAATCTCTATTCCGGCATAGCGAGCGGCTTCAAGGATTGAAATTCCGCTCGGCACGCTCAGAGGCATGCCATTGATTTTAATATTAACCATTTCCATTTCTGACATCCTCCTTATTTCTTAACGATTGCGCCGAAGCGGCAGGTATCCATACATACGCCGCACTTGATGCACTTGCTTGTATCAATGGTGTGAGCGGTCTTGACTGCGCCCGAGATTGCGCCGACGGGGCACTTTCTTGCACAGGCGGTACAGCCCTTACACTTGTCTGCGTCTACCGAGTAGGAAATGAGCTTCTTACATACGCCGGCAGGACACTTCTTGTCAACGATGTGTGAGATGTACTCGTCCTTGAAGAAACGAAGCGTTGCAAGAACAGGGTTCGGAGCTGTCTGACCGAGACCGCAGAGTGAATTGTCTTTAATATAGTGGGCGAGAGACTCAAGCTCGTCAAGGTCGTCAAGCGTTGCCTTGCCGTCCGTGATCTTCTCAAGAAGCTCTCTCATTCTCTTTGTACCGATACGGCACGGAGTACACTTACCGCAGCTCTCATCAACCGTGAAGTCGAGGAAGAACTTTGCGATATCAACCATACAGTTGTCCTCGTCCATAACGATAAGTCCGCCTGAACCCATCATACAGCCGATTGCGGTAAGGTTGTCGTAGTCGATAGGCGTGTCCATAAGAGAAGCGGGAATACATCCGCCGGAGGGACCGCCCGTCTGAGCTGCCTTGAACTTCTTGCCGTTGGGAATACCGCCGCCGATATCCTCGATGATCTCACGCAGTGTAGTACCCATCGGAATTTCAACAAGTCCCGTGTTGTTTATCTTTCCGCCGAGAGCGAATACCTTTGTACCCGTTGACTTCTCGGTGCCCATTGAGTTGAAGAACTCGGCGCCGTTGAGAATGATCTGGGGAATGTTGGCAAAGGTCTCAACGTTGTTTTCTGTTGTCGGCTTGCCGAAAAGTCCCTTAACCGCAGGATATGGCGGACGGGGACGAGGCTCGCCTCGGTTGCCCTCGATCGAGGTCATAAGAGCTGTTTCCTCACCGCATACGAATGCGCCTGCGCCGAGACGGATATGAAGATCGAAGTCAAAGCCCGAATTGAATATGTTCTTTCCGAGAAGACCTGCTTCACGAGCCTGCTTGATAGCAACCTCAAGACGGTGAACGGCGATAGGATACTCGGCACGGACATAAACATAGCCCTCTGTTGCGCCTGTTGCATAGCCGCAGATCGTCATTGCCTCAACGATACAGTGGGGATCGCCCTCAAGAACGGAACGATCCATGAATGCGCCCGGGTCACCCTCGTCGGCATTACATACAACATACTTCTGGTCGGCTGAATTTTTTGCGGTGAAGCTCCACTTGAGACCTGTGGGGAATCCGCCGCCGCCTCGTCCTCTGAGGCCTGAATCCTTAACAATCTGGATAACCTCGTCGGGAGTAAGCTCGGTCAGGCACTTTGCAAGAGCCTGATAGCCGTCCATAGCGATATATTCTTCGATATTTTCAGGATCAATTACACCGCAGTTACGAAGCGCAACTCTGTGCTGCTTCTTGTAGAAGTTTGTTTCGTTGAGCGGCTTGATATCATCCTTGTGGACTGTCTCCTCATAGAGAAGTCTCTTGACCATACGTCCCTTGAGAAGATGCTCCTCGACGATTTCGGGAACGTCCTCAACCTTGACCTCGCTGTAGAAACAGCCCTCGGGATATACGATCATAACCGGACCTAATGCACAAAGTCCGAAGCAGCCGGTTTTGATTACTTTTACCTCATTTTCGAGATCCTTTGCTTTAAGCTCCTGCTCAAGCTTTTCGATGATCTCGGCACTGTGTGAGGAAGTACAGCCGGTACCGCCGCAGACAAGAACGTGTGAACGATACATTGATTTTCCTCCTTAATCTTTTACAACAGCGCCTACGGTATAGTCAACAACCGGATTGCCGTTTACAATATGGGAAGCAACGATTTCGGCTACCTTTTCGGGCGTTACCTGAACATAGGTTACCTTATCCTTGCCAGGTTCAAAAACCTCAACGATCGGCTCGTACTGGCACATACCGATGCAGCCTGTCTGAGCGACCGTAACGTTTTTAAGATTTCTTTTTGCGACCTCGTCAACAAAAGCGTTGAGAACGGGACGTGCGCCTGCCGCAATACCGCAGGTTGCCATGCCGACTACGACACGGATTCCGTCGCCCGTACCCTCACGGTCTGTCATTGCCGCCTTAGCCTTGTCACGGATGGCGAGCAACTCTTCAAGTGATTTCATTTACAGTACACCTCCACGGATAATTTGTGTTTGTTCATGCAGGTACTCTTTTATCCACTGCGTAACGGACGGTTCGCTGAGCGGAACTCCGCCGAGAATCTCGTTAAGCTCGGCAGTGGAAAGAGTGAATTCTTTTTCATCAACCTTAAAGCGATAAATAAAATCGCGGTCTGTGTTCATGGTGATAAGCGTGATGATTGTGGAATCAATGTCGCCCAGCGGAGTGAAGTCGATGCTGTCGGTCTTAAACCGTGCCGTAACCCGTGTTCCCGCGCCGACCTCGGATTCAATCGACAGACTTCCGCCCGTCTGTTCGGCGGCAAGCTTGAAAAGCGGAATACCCATTCCGACCTTTCTTGTCGTTCTCGTCGTGAAGAACGGATCCTGAACATTTTGAACCTGTTCGGGAGTCATTCCTCTGCCGTTGTCGTAAATTCCTATTATCATCTCGTTTTTGTGCGTGTCCTCGGCTATCTCTATTTCAATCAGAGAAGCTCCGGCAGAAATTGAATTCTGCGCAATGTCGAGAACATTCAATGATAACTCACGCATGATCTTTTATAATTATGCTCTGTACTTGGCAAGAATGCCGGGTACATCGTCTGCCGTAAGCTTTCCGTAAACTTCATCGTTGACGGTCAGGACGGGGGCAAGTCCGCAAGCGCCTATGCAGCGGCAAGCCTCAACCGAGAACATTCCGTCGTCCGAGCATTCGCCTGCGCCGATACCAAGCTCCTCACAGATCTTGTCAAGAAGCTCCTGAGAGCCTTTAACGTAGCAAGCAGTGCCGAGACAAACAGAGATGTTGTACTCTCCCTTAGGGGAAAGCGCAAACTGAGCATAGAATGTGGATACGCCGTAAACCTTTTCAAGGGGTACGTTCATTCCGTCGGCGATCATCGTCTGAACCTCAAACGGAAGATATCCGTATATTGCCTGCGCCTGCTGCATAACGTGCATGAGCAAGCTTTTGTTATCCTTGCATTCCTCAATTACTGCTTTGAGCTGCGCCTCCTGCTCAGGTGTTCCTCTAAACGGGATTTTGCTGATTTTCTTGAGCATTTAAGTTGTTCCTCCTTTACAACAGTTTAGCCGCAATGCGAACGGTCGTGAGGATGAACACTTGCAAAAAGGCAGTGTGTTAAATAATTAACACTCCGAAAGTCCGCAATACAACATTATAATGCTGGTACATTATAACACATTAAAATTAAATAGTAAACACATTTATCGAATTAAATTCTGCCATAACGGCTCAAAAGCGACAATTTTATAATTTTTTTTCATATTATTTCTCTGCAATTTTTCCCTATCTCCTCTTTTTGACATAATAAATAAATCA
>JAEDFL010000012.1 GCA_016292785.1 Clostridiaceae bacterium
TCACAGCTCCCGACTGTCTGTGCGTTATCAGCGATAATCACGAGATGGACAAATTTGACGCCGAGCTGATGTTCGAGCAAACGGTTTCATTTATCAAAATGGCAATTCTTATCGACTCTCTTTCTTCCGAAGAGATCGGTCAATGTGACGGTTATTCCGCCATTGCAACTCAGAAAATGGTCGAGGACGGAGCTACAAAGATAAAAGAAGTTGCGTCAAAGGTTAAGGATATTCTTAATCTGTAAGCATTTTTCTCCGATAATTGCCTAAATTTTTCAAAAGAATTTCAAATCATTTGATTGACTTTTTTCTAAAAAAAGATAGAATAATAAAAATAAGGAGGATGAAATATGACCGGTTTCTTATTAAAAATTCTTTCCAAAATACTTTGCGTGATAACTGCAATCGCCCTGCTTTTTGCACCGATAACAAGGGCGGTAAACTCAGGTAATTATGAAAAAGCCGAATCGTTTGAAAAAGTTTCTTATGATAATCAGCTTATTCCTGAGCTTGACGAAGACGGATGCTGGACTTTCACTACGGATAGGGAGTTCAAAATCGTACAGCTGACAGATATCCACATCGGCGGCGGCTTGTTCTCGCTTAAAAAAGATGCCAAAGCCATGAATGCCGTTGCCGCTATGCTTACGGCTGAAAAGCCTGATCTTGTTGTTCTTACCGGAGATATGGTTTTTCCCATGCCGTTCAAGGCCGGAACATTTAACAACGAGATCTCAACAAAGCTACTCATCACTCTTATGGAGCAGCTGGGTGTTTACTACACTGTTTGCTTCGGAAATCACGACTCCGAGGCTTACGGAACTCATTCAAGACAGGAAATATCTGATTTATGGGCCGATCCCGAGCTTAAATATTCTCTCTATCAGGAAGAACCTGATAATGTTGACGGCTACGGCAACCACATAATTAAGGTCAAAAATTCCAAGGGACTTGTTAAAAACGCTTTCTTTATGCTGGATTCGCACGATTACACCGACGGTGATATTCTCGGAATACAGTGGAAATACGATAGCATTCACGAGAATCAAATTCAGTGGTACAAGGACGCTGTGCTTTCAATAGATGCCAAAAACAAAGCTATTGATTCTGAATGTCCGATGTTTTCGTCCCTCGCATTCTTCCATATTCCTCTCGAAGAATACGGAATGGCTTGGAATGAGTTTAAGGAAAATAACTATCAGGATACCGAAAACGTGAAATACTTTGACGGATGGTATCACGAGAGTGATGAAAAATCCTACTGTGGAGTATATCCTGACAATATGTTTGAAACAATGCTTGAGCTTGGATCGACAAAAGGAATTTTCTGCGGTCATGACCATATCAACAATGCCTCGCTCGAATACAAGGGTATTCGCCTTACCTACGGAATGAGTATTGATTATCTTGCGTACACCGATCTTAACAAAAAAGGTGCTCAAAGAGGCTGTACTGTAATCACCCTATCCCCTGACGGAAAGCTTTCGGTTTCACTTGAAAACTATTATCAGGATAAATACCCTTCAAAATACGAAAAAGAAGAAGTCACAATGCAGTGGTAAAATAAATTCGCCCCGTTTGTTAAAATCAACAAACGGGGCGAATTTTATTATAATTTAGATATACCAAATCCAGCCGAAAAGGACGATAATGATAATCCACTGAACAGACGAATATTTGACAGTTACCTTACATTCTGCGGTTGCTTCACCGTCCAGGCTCGTCGCCGTAATCGTTGCCGTTCCTTTTCCCGTCATTTTTACATTGCCCAGATTGTCAACTGTCGCTACCTTATCATTGGAGGACTCCCACTTGATCTGATCCGCACTGTAATTTGACTTGTATTCGATCTTCTTGCTGCTCTTGTAATCTGCGCTGATCGAATCACTGTTAAATTTAATAAATCCTACGTCACTTCTGACAACAACGACCTTTGAGGTTACGTCGGTATTCACGTCGCCGTTCGTGATAACACAGCTTGAAAACTCAATCTTGAAATCCTTTGAGGTGACCTGTGCCGAAGTCTTTTTCTCAAATGTAACATCACATATTGAGGTGGCTCTGTCAAAAGTTTTAGTGGAAGCGATTGAGAACATCGCAGTCAGAGGGTTGGATGCGGACGAAACAATATAATACTGATCTCCGTACTCCAAACAGAGATTTTTGAAATCGGTTGTTTTATTTATCGCCTTACAGCTTCCGATGTTTGAGGAGAGCGCAGTAAATTTAACATCAAATGAATTGAATCCGCCGCCGTCATATGAGAATTCCAGAACGACTGTGGAAGCAGTCTGCGATTTGATCATATAGCTGAACTGAGGTACGCTTTCCGCCGAGGACGAAATTGCACAAAAGCCTGTCATCATAACCGCAACAAGCAAAACAGCCAGTATTTTTTTTAGTTTTTTCATAGGAATACATTCTCCCTTGCCTTATTATTTTGACCGTGCAAGCAACGCAAACAGCGATATTTACAACAATCCTTGTTTTAATAATATTATTAAAAAATAAATCTGTCAATATTTATTTTATTTTTTCTGTACAAATTATATTCTCTTTGATATAATATATGATATATTATCGGAATACAGAAAGTTGGATCGTATGAAATTACTTGCTTTGGGCGATGTTGTAAGCGACGGCGGCTGCCGTGCGCTTCTTCATAATTTGCCAAAGATAAAAAGGGAATACGGTATAGACGTATGTATTGCAAACGGCGAAAATTCCGCCAAGGGCAACGGCATACTTCCCGAATCCGCAGACAATCTTTTTTCGGCAGGAGTTGACCTGATTACAACGGGCAACCACGTTTTCAGGCGCAAGGGAATATACGATTATCTCGATGAGCATGACTGCATTCTCCGCCCGTATAATATGCACCCCTCCTGCCCCGGAAAAGGCGTCGGAGTGATAGACATGGGAAAATACCGCATCGGAGTAATCAATCTCATAGGAACGGCTTTTTTTAACTCGAATAATTCAAACCCCTTTGACGCTCTTGACAGGGCGATAAGAGAGGTTGTAGACTGCAAAATCAAGATAGTTGACTTTCATGCCGAGGCAACGGGAGAAAAACGTGCTTTGGGCTTCTATGCCGACGGACGTGTTTCCGCTCTGTTCGGCACTCATACCCATGTTCGGACAGCCGACGCTCAGATTTTGCCGAAAGGAACGGGATATATCACCGATCTCGGAATGTGCGGAGCCGAAAACTCCGTGCTTGGAATTGAGCCGGAGTGTATTATCAGATCGCTGAAAACAGGTATGCCCACGCTGTATCAGGCAAAGGAAAGCGAAATCTCCGTCAACGGCTGTGTTTTTGAAATAAACGAAAGCACAGGTCTTACCGAAAGCGTCCGAACAATAACCGTAAGGGAGTTAATGCCATAATGAAATATATAAGAAAAGTGATTACCGCAATGCTGTGCCTTGCAATTCTTTTTTCACTCTGCGGATGCAAGGACGGTAAATCGGTGATCGACTCTATCTCCAATCTCGGTAAGCAGGATCAGCCTGCCCCGAAAGACGAAATAGGCTTCACAATCCCGTATCTGAGAACCGACTCGCTTGATCCGTTCAGTGCAACGGAAACAATGAACAGATATGTTGCGAGCTTGCTTTTCGATCCGCTTTACACGCTTAATTCAAGCTTTAGTCCAGTCGGAGTAATTGCAAAGGATAGCAAGCTTTTGGACAACAAGCTCACCGTCACAATAAAAAGCGGTCTGAAATTCACAGACGGATCGGCTCTTACCTCAGCCGATGTTGTCTATTCCTTTAACCGTGCCAAGGAAAGCATGGCATACATAGCACTGCTTGAAAATATCGAACAGGCTTCCGCCGACGGGATTTACAATATTGTTTTCACTCTTAAATCACCCGACAGCGGCGAAACCGCCAATCTCACTTTCCCGATTATCAAAGAACTCTCGGATAAGAAGCAGGACGAGTATGACAGCACCGACGACGAGGACAATGATAACAGCAACAGCTCTCAGACAAAGCTGCCAATCGGAAGCGGACGCTACACCTTTGTTTCAAATTCCGAAACAAAATATCTGCAATACAACGCTCAGCGGCTGGGCGGCTACACACCGACCTATGCCAAAATCGGACTTGCCGATGTTGCGGACACGGAAAGCCTCCAGAGCCTTTTCAATCTTCAGCGTATAGACTTCTACTGCGACAGCTTCAGCGACGGAAAATACGCAAAATTCAGCAAAATCAGCAGTAAGGTAGAGCTGACTAATTTCGTATACCTCGGCGTCAATTCAGGCAGCAGCGTTCTTTCCGAGCCGAAGGTGCGCCGTGCGATCGCCCTTGCACTTGACAGGAGTGTGCTTGTTTCCGATTCATTTGCAGGCTGTGCCGTTGCCACCTCTCTCCCCTTCCACCCGTCATTCTACAAGCTGAAGAACTGCACCGTTCCCACTCTCAAAAACAAGACGGACAGCGCAGTTGAATTGCTTGAAAGCGTCGGCTACTCAAAAATCGGTGATACGGGCGCAAGATATTCCGGGGATAAATCGCTCAACGTCACTCTGCTTGTGAACAGCGAGAACGACTTCCGCCGATCGCTCGCAAGGGGTATTCAGCAGTCGCTTGCAAAAATCGGTATTCTTGTAACTATCAGAGAATATTCATATTCCGATTATCTTACAGCGGTCGAAAACGAAAGCTTTGACCTTTATATCGGCGAAACCGAGCTTTCAAACAGCTTCAATCTTTCAAAGTTTTTCTCCGAGGACGGAGGACTGAAATACGGAATCAATCAAAAATCAAAATCGGCAAATACCTATTCGGATTACATCGGCGGCGATGCGGAAATTCAGCAGTTTATTGACGCTTTTTCCGATGATCTTCCCTTCATTCCGATTGCATTCAGACAAGGAATCGCCGTAAAATCGGATAATATTAAGACCGATATCGTCACACATCCAAACGACGGTTTTGCCAATATAAACGAATGGACGGCGCAGTAAATGGATATCTCCACCAACATTCAATTTCTCAAGGGCGTCGGTGAAAAGAGGGCTAAGCTGCTCGGCAGGCTCGGTATTTCCACCGTCGGAGATCTCCTGCGCTATTATCCGAGGGAATACACCGACTGGAGCAGGACAACAAGCATCGCCGCCGCACCTTTTAATGAGCCTTGCTGTATCAGAGCGACGGTCGATCACAAGCCTGTCGGCGCAAAAGTGAGCAAGGCGATGACAATTTACAAAACCGTTGCAACCGACGGCGAATCACTTCTGAATATCACAATATTCAACAGCAAATATACCGCAGAAAGCCTTGAAGCAGGTGAAGAATATCTGTTTTACGGCAAGGTCGGCGGCAATTTTCACCGCCGTGAAATGTCTTCTCCGCTTATAGAAAAGGCTTCGAGCGGACTTCGCATACATCCGATTTACAGCCTGACGGCAGGCATAAATTCAAAATACATTGAAAAGCTTATCAGGCAAGTTTTTTCTTCGGGAAACGAGCATTTCACCGATCCCCTGCCTCAAAGTCTCAGGGATAAGCTCTGCCTTATGGAGATTAACAAAGCGATCCGTGAACTCCATATTCCGAGCAATGAGGATATGCTCAACGAGGCAAGGCGCAGAATAATTTTTGAAGAGCTTTTCATCTTCCAGCTCGGACTTATGAAGCTCAAGGGCAACCGAAAGGAAACAACTCCCGTAGTTGTCGGTCAGGATTATACGCAGGAATTTCAGCGACTTCTCCCCTTTGAAATGACAGGAGCGCAGAAGCGTGCGGTAAGAGAGAGCGTCGGTCAGATGACGTCGCAGGTAACGATGAACCGTCTTTTGCAGGGTGATGTCGGATCGGGCAAAACGGCGGTTGCGGCGGCTCTCATTTATACAATAGTCAAAAACGGCTATCAATGCGCCTTTATGGCACCGACCGAGATACTCGCTCAACAGCACTATCATACCTGCTGTAAATTCTTTGAAAAAACGAACATCAGAGTTGAGCTTTTAACAGGCTCGGTCACGGCGGCGCAGAAAAGAGCGATAAAGCAGAGATTAAAGGACGGTGAAGCCGATCTGATAATCGGCACTCACGCTCTCATTCAGGACGATGTGGAATTTCGTTCTCTCGGACTGGTTATAACAGACGAACAGCACCGTTTCGGAGTAAAGCACAGGGCGGCTCTGAGCAAAAAGGGCAGTAATCCGCACACACTCGTTATGTCGGCAACGCCCATTCCGAGAACGCTTGCGCTTATGCTTTACGGTGACCTTGATGTTTCCGTGCTCGATGAGCTTCCGCCCGGCAGACAGCCGATTGAAACCTACTATGTCACGGGCAAGCTGAGAACGAGAGCTTTCGGATACGTCAGAAAACACCTTGATGAGGGCAGACAGGGATATATCGTCTGTCCGCTTGTTGAGGAGGGCGACGAAGATATCGCCTCGGCACAAAGCTATGCCGAAAACCTTTCTAAGGGATTTTTCAGCGGCTATGAGGTCGGTCTGCTTCACGGCAAGCTGAAGCCCAAGCAGAAAGAAGATGTTATGTCCCGATTTGTTTCGGGAGAAATAAAGCTTCTGGTTGCAACGACGGTAATAGAGGTCGGCGTGGATGTGCCGAACGCCGTAATAATGGTAATCGAAAACGCCGAACGCTTCGGTCTTTCACAGCTTCATCAGCTCAGAGGACGAATCGGCAGAGGTCGGTATAAATCCACCTGTATTCTCATTTCGGATGCAAAAACCGCAACGGCAAAAAAGCGGATGGAAATAATGACAAAGACAACCGACGGCTTCAAAATCGCCGATGAGGATTTGAAAATGCGGGGACCGGGCGATTTCTTCGGCGCACGACAGCACGGACTTCCGAACATGAAAATGGCGTCGCTGACGGACTCTGCACTTCTGACCGAGGCGCACCGCTTCGCAAGAGAGATCTTAACCGACGATCCTTTGCTTCAAAAAGCCGAGAATAAAAATCTTAATCAGGCTATATACGACCTGTTTAATTCGGAATATATTATGAATTGAATCAACCGGCTGAACGAAAAGTCAACCGGTTGATTTTGTGTTTCCGCATCTAATGTCTAAAGTCTGTTATCCACAATCTAACGTCTAAAAAATCTCCTCCCCTTAAATCAAGGAGAGGAGAAAAAACAAGTTCTATTTCCATTCAAAGCTGCCGGAGAGCAGGGTTACTCCCTTTTCGGAAACAGTGAGCAGTCCTCCGTCAACCGTGCCGAGCTTCTCCGTTCCGTCGGGAAGAACGACCTTACATTCGCAGGGCTTGAGCGCAGTTATAAACGGAATATGCCCTGCAAGTATCGCAAGATCACCGTCAATTCCTCTGGCGGTGAGCATCTGCGCCTGATCGGAATACTTATTTCCGTCAGGCGACGCTATTGTCAGCATAAAAGTGTTCATAATCACATCTTACCCGCCTTTGCAACGGCGTCGTCGATCGTTCCGACAAAGAGAAATGCGGATTCGGGCAGATCGTCGTGCTTACCCTCAAGGATCTCCTTGAAGCCTCTGATCGTCTCGGAACGGGGAACGTATATTCCGGGAAAGCCTGTAAACTTCTCCGAAACATGGAACGGCTGAGAAAGGAATCGCTGTACCTTTCTTGCACGGTTTACAAGCAGCTTATCCTCGTCGGAAAGCTCATCCATACCCATAATGGCGATGATATCCATAAGCTCGTTGTAACGCTGAAGCACACGCTGCACCTCTCTTGCAACGGCATAATGCTCCTCGCCGAGAATTTCGGGATTGAGGATACGGCTCGTTGACTCAAGAGGATCAACAGCAGGATAAATACCCTGAGATGCAATGTTTCTCGAAAGAACGGTCGTTGCGTCAAGATGAGCAAAGGTTGTAGCCGGAGCAGGATCCGTAAGGTCGTCGGCAGGAACATAGACCGCCTGAACCGAGGTAATCGAGCCTTTCTTGGTCGAAGTAATTCTCTCCTGCAAGGCACCCATTTCCGTTGCAAGCGTCGGCTGGTAACCAACGGCTGACGGCATACGTCCGAGCAGAGCGGAAACCTCACTGCCCGCCTGAGTAAATCTGAAAATATTGTCGATAAAGAGGAGAACGTCCTGATTTTCCTCGTCACGGAAATACTCAGCCATCGTCAGTCCCGAAAGACCGACTCTCATTCTCGCCCCGGGAGGCTCGTTCATCTGACCGTAAACAAGCGCAGTCTTGTTGAGAACGCCCGACTCCTTCATTTCGTTATAAAGATCATTGCCCTCACGGGTTCTCTCGCCGACTCCCGTGAATACGGAAATACCGCCGTGCTGTTTGGCAATGTTGTTGATAAGCTCCATAATAAGGACGGTCTTGCCGACGCCTGCGCCTCCGAAAAGACCGATCTTTCCGCCCTTGGAATAAGGACAGATAAGGTCAATGACCTTGATACCCGTTTCAAGTATCTCGGTCGAGGTCGAAAGCTCATCATAGCTCGGCGCAGGACGGTGGATGTTCCACCTCTCCTTGGTTTTCGGCGTTTCCTGATTGTCAACAGCCTCGCCGAGAACGTTGAATATACGTCCGAGGGTTTCTCTGCCGACAGGCACGCTGATTGCGTGTCCCGTATCTGTTACGGGCGCACCTCTCGTCAGTCCGTCGGTCGAAGCCATGGCGATACAGCGGACGGTATTGTCACCGATATGCTGGGCAACCTCAACCGTCAGCGTTCTGTCACCGATAGGCACCGTCAGCGCATTGTCGATTGCAGGCAGATGCCCCTCGTCAAAGCGAACGTCAACAACGGGTCCCATTACCTGAGCTACGCTTCCTGTATTTGAATTATTCAATTATATCACTCCTTGAATGATCGCTTTTACATTTCGGACGGTTAAGCTCCGCTTCCTGCAATGATCTCGGTGATCTCCTGAGTGATAGCACCCTGCCTTGCACGGTTGTACTGAAGGCGAAGATCGTCGATCATCTGCTGTGCATTCTTGCCTGCGGAATCCATTGCCGTTCTTCTCGCCACCACCTCGCAGGCGTAGCTTTCAAGAACCGATCCGAAAATAAGTCCCGTCACATACTCGGGAACTGCCGTATCAAGAATATATCCCTCGTCAGGCTCAAAAACAGTTCCTGCGCCCGACTCTCTTTCTTTTTTCTCAAGAGGAAGCACCCACTGAGTGAACGCCTCCTGAGTCATCATCGAAACATAACGTGTACTGATTATTCCGAGCCTGCCGAACTCACCGTTTTTGAACTGCTCACAAAGCCTTTTAGCAAGGGCATAAGCCTCGGATACAGGATATTTTTCAGAGGAAACGTAATCCTGCGAAAATCTTTCACAAGCACGTTTGCCAATCGGAATAAACTCCGCGTCGGGATACTTTGCCGCTTCACGGAAAACATTCGCATTATATCCGCCTGCAAGTCCCCTGTCGCCGGCTATCACGATAATTTTGGTCTTATCGCTTTCATTTCCTGCAACAAACGGACTTTTGCGGCACTCGGCGCAGGAGGAAAGCTGATCGACTATCGCCGTCAAAGCTGTGGAATAATCCCTGCTTCTGAGCATTGCCGCCGTTGCTCCCCTGATTTTTGAGGAGGCGACAAGTCCCATCGCCTTAGTGAGATGGAGAGTTGAGTCAACGCTCTTGATACGAACTCTGAGAGTTTTAATATCGGCTCCCATTCATATCACCTCTGCATTTCCTTGAGTACGCTCTCCAGCTCGTCTATATCGCTCTGCTCGAAATAACCCGATTCAAAGCGGTCAAGAAGATTTTGATTTTCACTTTCAAGCTTTGCATAAAGGTCGCCTTCGTATTCCTTTACGTTCTGAACCTCCACGCCGTCAAGATAGCCGTGGATAACCGCATAAATAATCGCAACCTGACAGCCTGCTCTGAGCGGATTGTTTCTGTCCTGTTTGAGAACCTCGACTATTCTTTCGCCGAGGGCAAGACGCTTCTTTGTATCCGCATCAAGGTCGCTTCCGAACTGTGAGAAAGCTTTAAGCTCTCTGTACTGAGAATAGAGAAGCTTCAGCTCACCTGAAACCTTTTTCATCGCCTTGAGCTGAGCCGATCCGCCGACTCGGCTGACCGAAATACCCGGGTTGATTGCAGGCATAATTCCCGAATGGAAAAGCTCCGTTTCAAGGAAAATCTGACCGTCCGTGATCGAAATAACGTTGGTCGGAATGTATGCCGAAACGTCGCCCGCCTGAGTTTCGATTATCGGCAGGGCGGTTATAGAGCCTCCGCCGTATTCGTCGGCAACGCAGGCAGAACGCTCAAGAAGACGTGAATGGAGATAGAAAACGTCTCCGGGATAGGCTTCACGTCCCGGTGGACGACGGATAAGCAGGGACAGCGCACGGTAAGCGACTGCGTGCTTGCTCAGATCGTCATAAACGATCAGAACATCTCTGCCCTTTTCTCTGAAATACTCCGCCATAGCACAGCCGGAATAAGGTGCAATATACTGAATCGGTGCGCTCTCCGAAGCGGAAGCGGACACGATAGTAGTATATTCCATTGCTCCCGCCTTTTCCAAAGTCCGGGCAAGCTGAACGACAGATGTGTTCTTCTGTCCGATAGCTACATAAATGCAGATTACGTCCTTGCCCTTCTGGTTTATAATTGTATCAATGGCGATTTCCGTCTTACCTGTCTGACGGTCGCCGATAATAAGCTCACGCTGTCCTCTGCCGATCGGGATCATACTGTCGATCGCTTTGATGCCCGTCTGAAGCGGAACGCTGACGCTCTTTCGCTGAATAATACCGGGGGCTTCGGATTCAATCGGATGCGTTGCCTTTGTATTGACAGGACCTTTGCCGTCAATCGGCTCGCCGAGAGCATTGACAACTCTGCCGAGAAGCTCCTCTCCGACAGGAACGGAAAGAACACGTCCCGTTCTGCGAACCTTTGAGCCTTCCTTGATGCTGTCGGTTTCCGACATAACGGCAACCGAAACGGTCTCCTCCTCAAGGTTCTGTGCAAGTCCGAAGCTGCCGTCCTCAAACTCAAGCAGCTCGCTCGCCATACAGTTGCGCAGTCCGTAGACCTTTGCAATACCGTCTCCGACAAGGATAACAGTACCCGTTTCCGCCATTTCTATTTTTGATTTATAATTTTTAATCTGTTCTTTTATAATGTTGCTGATCTCTTCAGGTCTGGCGTTCACCTATACATCGCTCCCTTCAATTCATGCAACCCTCTTTTTACACTGCCGTCAATTACTTTTCCGTCGACAGTTACCTTAACTCCGCCGATAAGGGATTTATCAACCGAGCAGTCAAGCTCCACCCTGTGTCCGCAAAGCTTTTCAAGCTTCGTTTTAAGCGCAGACTTTTCGTCCTCGGTCAGTTCTGCTGCGCTGACAACCTCGGCGGTCGAAACACCGTTCGATGCGTCGCTAAGCTTTTTGAAATCCGATATACAATCCGAAAGTGTGCGTATCCGTCCCCTGTCGCAAAGCAAAGAGACAAACGAAACTATATGTTCGGGAACTTTACCTCCGAATGCCGCTTCAACAGCGCCGACACGCTCCTGTCTCGGAATGTCGGGCGAAGCAAGAAAGTCAATATACTCCGGATTTTCCTCCGTCACCTTTGAAACGGTATCCAGAGCATCCGAATACTCGGCAACGCAGTTGTTCTCCAATGCAAGCGCAAAAAGCGCCTCGGCATATTCGTTACTTATCTGAGCCATCGCCGTCACCTATCCCCTCTATGAAAGAGTCGATAAATTTCCGCTGATCGTCCGAGTTTATCTCACGCTCAAGCACCTTTTCGGCAAGGAGCGTAGATACATCGGCGATCTCGTGCTTGATATCGTCCGAAGCTTTTTTCTTTTCAAGCTCGATCTCGTTCTGAGCACGGCGAAGCATATCGTCCGCCTTTTCCTTTGCGTCCGTGATAATTTTCTCGCTTCTTCTGTCAGCTCTGAGGGTGGCGTCCTTTATCATTGCGTCAGCCTCGGCATCGACCGATTTAAGCTTGTCCTCATACTTTTGCTTATCGGCAAGAGCCGCCTTTTCAGCCTCGTCCGCCCTGACATACTGTGCGTCAACATTCGCCTTTCTCTGATCGACGAATTTGCGTACACGGGCATAAAGAAACTTTTTGAACAGGAGAAAGATTATCAGAAGATTGCAAAGCGAGATCAATATCTGCCATATGTTTACGGATATGACATCCAAGTTCTGCATTACAAATTCACTCCCGACGGCATCAGCCGATGATGTTCATAAGGATATCTACAAGTCTGCTCGGTGCAACAAAGATGAGAAGGATTGCGATAACGAGGGCATAAAGTCCCGTTGTTTCTGCGATAGCGCAACCCATGATCATGGTCGTTGTAACGCTGCCCTTGCACTCGGGCTGACGTCCGATGGCTTCACAGGCCTTTGCAACTGCGTTACCTTCACCGATACCGGGGCCGATACCTGCGATCATTGCCATACCTGCGCCGAGAGCGCAGCATCCGAGAATAATACCTATTGCTATTGCTGTCATAAAAATAACCTCCGTTTTTTATTTTACAGTCTCATATTGAGCTGTTTTCTTTTTACGATTTTTCTTTTTCTCCATTCGCTTCTGCCATTCCTCGACCGGGAAAGCTCCGGCAACGTAAAGCATGGTCAGCATTGCGAAAATGAAAGCCTGCATACATCCGCTGAATATATCAAAATACAGCGACAAAACAGCAGGAAGTCCTATCTGGAAGAGCGGAAACTCACCGAGCTTGCCCGGAATCCAGCTCAAAAGCATATGCGACAAGCCCTGAAGTCCCGTTGCCACAAGAGCGGAAATAACCGTTCCCGAAAGCACATTGCCGTAATGACGGAACGACATCGAAACAGGAGTTGCAAACTCGCTGATGATGTTGAAAGGCGTCAGCACGGGAACGGGCTGAGTGAAGCTTTTGAGATAATTGAAAACTCCGCCCTTGAGCTTGTAATAGGTTATCAGGATAAATACTATTACCGCCCATCCGGCAACCACGTTGATATCCGAGGTCGGCGGAAAAATACCGAGCATTGACGACAGGCTTGAAAAAGCCGAAAGAGCCAGAATACCGCAGACGAACGGAGAAAACGACTTGAAATACTCGCCCATATTCTCCTTGACAAGCTCGTCCGTTTTTTCAACAATCCATTCCGCAAAAGCCTGACGGCGTGATTCACACTTCTCCGTCAGTCCGTGGGTAAGGTAGAGGCACAGGAAGAAAAGCGAGATCATAATCAGCCAGGTGTTGACCTGACTTTCCGTGATCGGAAGATCCTGTATCGGCATAGGTATAGTGAAGAATATCCTTGCGCCCTCTATCGCCACTCCGTCGGCCGCAGGCTTTGTCATCACCTGTATTGCCATAGCGCAGGCAAGCGGCACTATCATCATCAATATCAGCACGGCGTCAATCAGCTTGAAGCTCATGCTTTTTTTATTCATTCGGCGTCACCTCCATGAGTAACCGACTGTAAAGGTCAGTCATTCTGCTTAAAAAGCGGTCTGAAAAGAATTGCTATCCTCGGAAACAGAAGCGGCAGAAGCACCGCAATCGGGTTGAAGCACTTGAAAATACAGCCTGCTGCGGCAAAGCCGACAAGCATCAACATACGCAAGCTCTGCGACAGCCTGATCTTTTTCTTTGCGCCCTCCTCGTCAAGCAGAACAGCCTGCTGAACGGTGTATCCCATCAGGAAAAAATTCAGCACCGCCGCCGTGAAGCCGAGCAGATTGCCGAGGGCAACCTTATAGCTCCAATAGCCGAGCAGAAGAAATACAAGCTCCATAACCGCACTGAAAATCAAAGTAAAGGCGGCGATAAAAAGAGTTTCTTTCCTGACGGTAGCGTCTATCTTTTTCATTTCGGGCATCACCGTGCTTTCCTTATAGATAATATACATATCTTTTTTATTATAGCATATTGTTTTCGCTAAGTCTACCGTATTATTCAACAAAAAACAAAAAGTTCAACAACAATCAGAAATTGTGTAAATACTCTCGGAAGCATAAAAATCGCAACATTTCAAAACGGACTGTACCTTGTGGGGAACAGTCCGTTTTAATTGTGCGTGTTACGCTTTGCTTTTGCCGAGGGCTCTCTCAAGCCATATCGTTCCGATATCCATCGCATTGTAAAATCCGTGCTTTTCGCTCTTCTTAACAATACGCTCCTTCGGTCGGCAATCGGGATCGGTGTTGAGAAGCTGGATCAGAACTCTGTCGGGAACCTCAACCTCACCCTGCATTTTCTTGCTTGTAATCTGGAGCAATATGACGAAAGGATCGTTCATATTTCCGTAGTAGATCATATTTCCGCATCGGACAAGAGGCTTGCCCCTGTATGTGAGAAACCGGTCTCCCTTTTTCTTAACTGCCATTTATATCAGCCTTTCTTAATCTTTGAGATAGTTTTTAACCAAGGACTGGAGCAACTCGTCACGGTCTATCCTGCGGATAAGACTTCTCGCATTGTTGTGAGTGGTGATATAGGTCGGATCTTCGGAAAGAAGATAACCGACAATCTGACTGGTGGGATTATAACCCTTTTCACTCAGCGCATTGTAGACAGCTTTCAGAGTCGATTTCATTTCTTTCTCGTGGTCTTCCTTTATCGAAAACTGAATAGTTTTGCCCGTCATTGCAAACACCTCCGCTTAGTTACATTTTATTATATACCAAATCAGAGAATATAACAAGTAGGAAAACGAAGATATTTTTAAATTTTTTGTAAACGAATTGTTTTTGCCGATATTAAACCATGTTTACCGCTCTTTGACATAGGTTACGGAAACGGACTCGGCATTTTTCTGCACAAGCGTCATTTCGTTCTCCGTCAGCTCAAGAATATAGGTGTTGCTGACAGTCACCCCTGCAAGGTTTGCATAATTTATCTGAATCTCACACTGTCCGTTTTCATTCATCGCCAAGGAATAGGTTCCGTCCGCAGTGAAGCCGACAAGCGATATTTTTACGCTCGACGAATCGACAAATTCATAACCCGAAGCCGAGCTTAATTTTGAAGTCCATTTACCGAGCAGAGCCTTGGCATAGCTTCCCGTATCTCCAGAAACAGCAGAGGTTTTCTCTGATTTTTCGGTTTTTTGAGCTGTTGTCTTTTCGTTTACGGCAGATGTCGGTTTCTCGGTATTAAGCTCCGTTTCGTCGGTTTTTACAAGAATAAACTCCAGCGAGCTTCCCGTGTCCTTGAGATTTAGAGTGTCCTTATCCTCGTTAAGTACAGCATCAAAGGCTCTCTCTACGGAAAGTCCGCCGTAGATATTTCCCTTGACCGTCAGAGTGTGCTTCTTTGTATCAAGATCATATTCGTCACGGTATGTTCCATCAGCCGTCTGACCGAGAATAACGACCGTCAGCTTGCCGTTTTCGTCAAAACGTACCTTGGTAATCTTTGATGCTATCGTGCCGGTCGATGTGTTCTTCCACACTCCCTGAATATCCTCGGTAAAATCGGCGGCAACCTTTTCGTCCTTGTTGCCGATCTTGCCCGTGTTGTAGGCATTGACGACGAAGATTGCGGTGAAAATCAAAAGAACCACAACAACAATCGAAGCAATGAGCCACTTGATATATTTCATATTATTCTCTCCAATCAAGGATTTACTTTTTTAACCCTCGTACTCGCCGATCTCGATCTTTTCGATCACAACATCGTCAAAGGGCTTATCCATAAGATCCACCCTTGTGCCTGCGATCTCGTCGACAACGTCCATTCCCTCATAAGCCTGACCGAAAACGGTGTGCTTGAAATCGAGCCACGGTGTGCCGCCGACCTTTTTGTAATCCGCTATGCAGTCGGCAGGGAACATCTTCTCGCCGATCATCTCCATCTGTCCCATAAGGTTGCCGTCTACCGCACCTGCCTGAACGATGAAGAACTGACTGCCGTTTGTATTCGGACCTGCGTTCGCCATGGAAAGAGCGCCTCTGACATTGTGAAGTCCGAGATCAAACTCATCCTCAAAGGAGTCTCCCCATATGCTCTCGCCGCCGCGTCCCGTTCCTGTCGGGTCGCCGCCCTGAATCATAAAGTTATTGATGACACGGTGGAAGATTATTCCCTCATAATAGCCGTTTTTAGCGTGTGTTGTAAAGTTCTCAACTGTTTTCGGGCACTGCTGAGGGAAAAGTCTGAACTTTATCGTTCCCCTGTTTGTTGTCATAATTGCGATCATGTCGCCCTTTTCGGGCATTGAAAGCTGTGAAGCCATAATTTTTTCCTCCGATATAAATTGATGGTTTAATTATAGCATTTCACGGTATGAATTGCAAGATATGAAATATTTTTGAAAACAGTTGTACGAAAACTCAACTTATGATATAATTATTTTGTATTATTATAGCTTTAACTCGTCAAGGCTTTTGAATACATAGCCCTGCTCCCTTGCATAGTCGATTATCCGTCCCATTGCACCTGCGTTGTCCGCAGAAACGGCATGGAGAAGTATTATCGCTCCGGGGTGCAGACGTGAGGTCACCTTTTCAAAAGCGTAGTCCGCACCTTTCTGAGCCTTTGTGTCCCAGTCGGCATAGGACAGCGACCAGAAAACGCTTGTATAGCCGAGAGAGCCGACAAGCTCAAGGGCGCACTCCGAATAATTGCCTTTCGGAAAGCGGAAATACGGTGAAGTGTAGCCGAAATTTGTTCTCAGGTAATTGTCGCAGTCCTGAATTTCTTTTGTCATTTCACTGCGGCTTATCTCGTCAAAGGACGCATGAGTTGTTGAATGATTGCCTACGATGTGTCCCTCCTTTATCATTCGGGCGATAACATCGGGAGCTGATTTCAGCTCGTCAACCGTGCAGAAGAACGCCGCCTTGACATTCTTCTCCTTGAGAACGTCAAGTATCTTGTCGGTGTAGCCGTTGTCGTATCCGCAGTCAAAGGTCAGATATATTGCCTTGTCCCGGGTTTTCGTATCGTAGGTCACGGCTTTATAATTCTTGGACTCAAAGAATTTTTCCGAATCCACGGAAATCAGGTGCGGCTCGCCGTCCTTTGCGACTCCGTAGGAATGTTCGATCTTATCGGTCGGCAGTCCCCTCGAATTTTCGGGATCGGTACATTTGAGAGTCACCTGCTCAAGAGCAGGATAACCCGTAAAGGTTGCGGCGGATTTCTGCTGAGTTTTGCCTGCAACGTTCTCAGCCGTTGTTCTGTCGGTCACGCTGTTGTCAGGCATATCCGCACCGCAGGCGCACAGCGCTGCAAGGAAAATAATTGCCAATAATAAAGAAATATACTTTTTCAAAATAATCACCCCATACTATCTTTACCGAAGGAAATGATATTATGAAATTCAAAAAAATAATTTCTATTGTTTTATCGGCTGTTCTTCTCGCCGTATGTATGCCGGTTCTTTCCACGGCTCAGGAGGTTATTACCCCCGAATACGTTGAGGACGAAATAATTTTTGAATACACCCCGACGGTTTCCACATACGGTATTGACCGCTCCAGGACGAGCTTTGCTTCCAAGTTAAAGGCTCTCGGCGTTACGGAGCTTAACGAGCTTGAAACGTATGAGGAGGAATATCTCTCTACAAATTCGGTTTCGTCCGAATCCGTTACATATGTTGCGAAAATCAGCGGCGACGTGGAAAAAACCTGCCGTGAAATGGAAAAGCTCGACGGAGTAACCTATGCCGAGCCGAACTATCTGCTTGAAACCTACGGCTATACAACCCCCGTTGAGCTGAGCAACACATCCGGACTTTATACCACATGGGAAAAATGGTATCTTGAGGATATTATGAACATCCCTGCGGCATGGGAAAAGTATCAGACCTGCGGCGAGGGTGTAACGGTTGCTGTTCTTGACAACGGATATTATCTCGAAGCATCCGATTTCCCGACAAATCTCTGGGACGACGGCAACGGCAACCACGGTTGGAATACGGCAAACAACACCTCCGATATCTCACCTGCAATGAGGCCGGACGGAACTGCGCTTGACGACAGTATTCACGGCTCAAACGTTGCCGGCGTTATCGGTATGGCTTCAAACGGAGCGTATGGAGTCGGTGCGGCTTTCGGAGCCGAGCTGATGCTTATCAAGGTCGCATCCGACAACTACACCTCCTCCGACACTAAGACTAAGATAACAAGCGCCGCCGTAGCTTCCGGAATAAACTATGCGAGAATGTACGGCGCAGACGTTATAAATATGTCGCTGGGAGTACTTGCCTCGTACCCCACAACCATCAAAAATGCCATTGATGCCGCATATTCGGCAGGCGTTGTCCTCATAGCTTCCGCCGGCAACAATGCAACGGGCACGGCAACAGCTCTCAGCTATCCTGCCGCCGCAAACAACGTTATCGGCGTTATGGCGATTGACAAGTCGGACACCTCGTCACTTACAAGTTTTTCCAATTACGATGAAAGCGGCGGTACTTACTATGACGTTGCCGCACCCGGATATGCCATTCTCGGCTGCGGTATCGAGGCCGGAAAGTTCAGCCTGGCGAGCGGAACCTCGCAGTCCTCTCCCCTTGTTGCCGCCTGCGCCGCACTCTATCTTTCCGTTTATCCGGACAGATCCGTTGACGATGTTTACAATTCTATCAGAAACTCGGGAACCAAAACAGTTACGTCAAATTCATCTGTTTCTACATCTCAGACCTATAAATATAAAATTCTTGACGCGGTTGAGCTTCTTGACTTCGGAGAAATCAAGCCCGAGATTGAGTTCAACCTCTCCACAACGGTAATCCACGAGCCGAAAACGGGCTATGTTTACGGACTTGACGAGGGCTACGCAAGCATTTCCGATTATATAACCGTAACCGAAGGAACAGGTACAGCGGAATTTGTACCGACTGCACTCGGCAACGGAACAGGCTCGGTTATGAACGTTTACACCCTCAAAGGAGAGCTTTATAAAACCTACACGGTAATCATTTTCGGCGATGTGAACGGCGACTGCATTGCGGACGGGCATGACGCAGTTATTACAGACTGTATCGCAAATAATTTCGGCGAATATCCCGACTGCACAAAATATGCCGCCGATGTTGATTTCGACGGCACGGTGGAACAGTCCGATGTTCAGCTTATTGCCGGCTATGCAATAGGTACCGGCTTCGTATCACAGATCAGATAACTCAGTTACCGACAAGCATCATCATTTCCTCAACGGAAATATTCGGCTGAAGAGCCTTGTTTATCGACATACCTATAAGCTCCGACGCACGCTCGATTACTATGTCGATCTCACGGGGAGTAATTATCATATCACGGCTTTCATCGGGTATTTTATTATCCTTCCCTGTCAGATCGCTGACAAGAGTTCCGACGTCAACCACCGTCGGTATGCCGACTGAGATCACGGGTACGCCAACCGTCCGTTCGGTTATTTCTTTCCTTGCGTTTCCGACGCCTGAGCCGGGTATTATTCCGATATCGGAAATCTGTACCGTCGTGCCGAGCCTTGACAGCTTTCGTGCGGCAAGGGCGTCAACGGCAATCACGGCGGACGGAGAAACCGACCTTGCGAGTCCCATAACGGACTCTGCCGCTTCAACTCCCGTTCTGCCGAGAACTCCCGGAATAAAGCCGGCAACGCTTCTCAGCTCACCGAGACCTATTTCCTCGGAAAGCTCCTTGCTGATGTGTCGGGTAGCAAGCACCTTTGAAACGCTTTTAGGGCCTACGGCGTCGGGCGTGATATCGGTATTTCCGAGTCCGGCAACAAGCACGGTACCCGTGTCGGGCAAAAGAGAGCTAAGCTCACCGGCGATCGCCTCTATCATCTCCTCGTCGTCAACGGGATTTCTCATAAGCTGAGGTATTTCCGCCGTAATATATGTGCCGACAGGCTTTCCGAGGGCTTCGCTGCCCTTTTGGTTCAATATTTGTATTTTTGTGATTTTTACCGTTCCCTTTTCAAACTCACGGCTCGAAACTCCCTCCGGCTCTTTTTCGCCGAGAATTTCACGCTTTTCAAGGGCAAGATCGGTTCTGAATTCCATTGACGGTCTCTCCAATCAGCATATAAGAAAAATATTCCGGATTTTTTATAAAATATTAAAAAAACACTTGCATTTTATTCGTTTTAATGATATCATAACTAACTGTGTAAAGCATTTAAAGGAGGTGCAACAATGGCAAACATTAAATCAGCTAAGAAGAGAGTGCTTGTAAACCAGACCAAGGCTGCACGCAACAAGTCAAGAAATTCCGCAATGAAGACCGCTATCAAGAAGGCACACGTTGCTGCTGAGACAAACGCAGCAGATAAAGAGGCAGTCGTCAGAGCGGCTATCAAAAAGGTAGATCAGGCTTGCGCTAAAAACCTTATTCACAAAAACAACGCTGCCAGAAAGAAGTCGGCTCTTGCTAAGCTTCTTGCAGACTGATATTGCAGCATAACGGACGGATTTATCCGTCCTTTTGTTTTTCAGTAAATTGTTTTTTCATTTGTGTACAAATAATGAATTTATCGCAAAAAGGCTTGACTTTATTTTGCACCTATACTATAATTAGGTAAATTAAACATTTGGAGGTTTTCTATTATGTGCGATGTTATAAAGAAGATTTTAAAGGTAGTCGGTATCATTGTTGCTATTGCCGGCGCAATCGCAGGCATCTACTGCCTTGTAACTAAGGTTCTTCCCTGTAAGAACGAGGTTGCCGACGATGATGAGAGCGATTACGTTTCCTGCTCATGCTGTGAAGCAGAAGAGCCTGTCGAGGTCGAGGCTAAATAAACATATTCCGGTCAACAGGGAGTAAGCAAATTGCTTACTCCTTTTTTATTTACTTCCGGACTTTGTTACGGCAGAAACGATCAATCCCGAAATCAAAGCCGTTGCAATTCCCGCCGCACCGGCAGAGAAAGGTCCTGTCAGTATTCCGAGCCAGCCCTGCTCCCCGATCATCTCCTCCGTACCCTTTGCAAGCGTGTAGCCGAAGCCTGTCAGCGGAACGGTCGCACCGCAGCCTGCAAAATCGACAAGCGGCTGATAGATTCCCAGAGCCTCCAATGCAACGCCGAGCACAACAAATATTACCAGTATTCTTGCAGGCGTAATATTCGTTGCGTCAATCAGAACCTGACCGATAACGCATATAAGTCCGCCAATCAAAAAAGCTGTTAAAAATTCCATAGAATCACCCTGACATTATTTTCTATCAACAGTCAAGAATTATTCTATGGAAATTTTTATTTTATTGCGCCAATCAGCACATAAAGGGACACAATAAGTATAAGGAAATTGCTTTTTGTGTATATCGCCGTCACTGCACCGATGAAGGACAGAACAACGCCTACGCTTATTCCGACAGTTCTCATCACCCGATCGCTTAAAAAAGACGATAATATTCTGTTGCCGTCAAGCGGTTTAACAGGGAGAAGATTGAACACCGCAAGTCCGACATTGATGTCAGCCGCCGTTTTCAGATTTAAAAGATAAAACAAAACCGCCAGAATCAGATTCACCGTCGATCCCGCCGCCGCTATTACCGTTTCGGACAGCACAGGCATTATCGTACCCGAGCAGTCAATCTTCATTCCAAAGTAGCCAAGGGTAATTTTCTTCACCCTCTCTCCGAAAAGAAGCATCGCCGTCAGATGACCAAGCTCGTGCAGAATACAGAAAGCAAAGCACATCAGTATGCTCTCGTTTCTGAAAACAACAAGGCTCAGCGTCAGCACGGCGATGAAATAATAGTCGATTATCAGGTGAACTCCTTTTATTCTGAATTTCATACTGTTCCGTTTTCGTGCGGAAGGTAGATCAGCGGATCAACCGTATTTCCGTCAACTGTCAGTTCAAAATGAAGATGAGGTCCCGTGCTTCTGCCTGTACTGCCGACAAGGGCAATGGTTTCTCCGGCACGAATTACCGCACCCTTTTCCGCTATGATCTTTGAGCAGTGGCAGTAGAGAGTTTCACTGCCGTCCTTGTGGACAAGGCTGATGTAATTGCCGCCTACGCTGTTACTCCCTACCTCGCTGACAATTCCGCTGTATGCCGCCCTGATCTCGGTTCCGCTGTCTGCGGCAATATCCACACCCGAGTGCATAAGGTATTCCCCTGTGACAGGATTTGTCCTGTTTCCGTATTCCGAGCTTATCTCGCCGTGAACGGGAACAGTTATTTCCTCATCGCTTTTGAACATCGACATAACCGCCATAACCTCACCGTCGGAGGCGCTCTTAACGCTTGTATCCCTGATCTCCGTATCCTCCTGTTTCACGGCACTCTGTTCCGAAGCAGAGCTGTTTGCCTTTTCCACTATCTTTTTTGCCGACTCAGCCATTTCCCCTGCGTCCATATCGACCGACATTATCCGATCATACTCATTTTTTATATATTCAAAAGTTTTCGGGCTTAGCTTTCCGAGCAGAAACACGAAAACAACGGCGACTATGCACACAACCGTCTGAACGAGCATTACCGTATTGGTCGGGCTGATCTTTCTTTCCGAGGTTTTATGCTGTTCCTCTGCTTCGGTCGGCTTTGTTTTTGCCTCATCCATTGCTATCACCTCATATAATCAATATGCGTAAAGCTCCGGGTAAATGCAGAATCGGGGCGACATCATTCACAAATTGTTCTCAATTATTCTATTGACTTTTCAATGTTCAAATGAGATAATCTACTTATAATAACCTTAACGGGAGCTAATAAAATGAAAAAACAAACTAATTATCCGCTGTATGAAGTTCAGCCGTTCTCATCAATAAAAGAAATGATGGAGCTTGCCGTCCGTGACGCCGGCAACAAAATTGCATATAAATTCAAGGATAACGACGAGATCCGTGAGGTAACATTTTCTCAGTTTGCAGACACGGTTAAACAGCTCGGATCGTTCCTCTGCGATATTTCCGAGGATAAAAGACGCATCGCCTGCATAGGCAAAAACTCCTATGAGTGGATAACCGCATACCTTACCGCACTCAGGGGAGACGGTGTTTTTGTGCCTATTGACAGAGATTTGCCCGAGACGGACATTATCCATGTTCTTAACGACAGCGAATGTTCAATCGTGTTCTGCGACGAAAAATACGAAGATTTTTTCCGCAGTAATTCCGACCGGCTTCCTCTTGTGAAAAACTATATTGTTTTTGAAAGGAACGAGGATGACGGAGCTTTTCTTTCATACAAAAAAGCTCTTGAAAGAGGCAAGGAGCTTGATCCCTCGGCTTTCCTTTCGGAGCAAAGCGCACCGGACGAGCTGAAGCTTCTTGTCTACACCTCAGGCACGACAGGCTTTTCTAAGGGCGTAATGCTCTCCGAGCACAACCTTGTTTCAAGCGTTTATTACGGACTTATGGTTTCCACCGTTTACGACACGGGACTTTCTCTCCTGCCCTATCATCACACCTATGAAGCGGTCAGCGATATTCTCGTATCTTTCCACCATCATTCCACGCTTTGCATAAACGAAAGTCTGCCTGCAATGCTCAAAAATCTTGTGATCTACAAGCCGTCTTATGTTTATGTTGTGCCTGCCATTGCCGAGTCGATGTATAAGCGTATTATGAAAAACATCAAAAAGCAAGGTATGGAGGAGCAGTTCAACGAGCTTGTCAAAAAAAGTAATGAGCTTCGTGCTCAGGGAATTGACAAGCGCCGTGAGTTCTTCGGCTTTATTCTTGAGGGCTTCGGAGGTAAGCTCAAAAAAATCGTATGCGGCGGTGCGCCGATCAGACCTGAGGTTGCAAAATTCTTCGACGATATCGGTCTCGACCTCATCAACGGCTACGGAATTACCGAGTGCTCCCCTCTTGTCTGCGCCAACCACGATATGTATAACGATTTCAAGACCGTCGGTATCAAGCTGCCGTGCATTGAGTGGAGGATCGACAATCCCAACGACGAGGGTATCGGCGAGATCTGCGTTAAGGGCGACATTGTTATGATCGGCTATTACAAACAGCCTAAGCTGACCGAGGAGGTTCTCAAGGACGGCTGGTTCTACACGGGAGACTACGGATACATCAACGAAAAAGATCAGCTTGTCATTTCAGGAAGGAAGAAGAACGTTATCGTTCTAAACAACGGCAAGAATGTTTATCCCGAGGAAATTGAAGGCTACATTCAGGACATCGACTACGTGAACGAGGTTGTCGTCAGCGGAGAAAAGGACAAGGACGGCAACGAGAGCAGTCTGACTGCCGAGGTTTATCTTGAGGAAAAGAAAACTCCCTCCGAGGTGCTTAAAAGCATCAAGAAGGCGTGCGCAGACCTGCCTATATACAAGCAGATCTCAAAGGTCAAGATCAGAGACAGCGAATTTCCGAAAACAAGCTCAAATAAAATAAAAAGGTTTATTAAAGAAAAAACCGAAACTGTAAAGGAGAAAACCGAGTCTGTTATCGAAACCGTTTCCGAAAAATATAACGAGTACAAAGAAAACAGAGAAACGGATGAGCGCAAGAATAATAAGCAATAAAATCGCACGGAGCTTTTCGACCGAAGAAAGCTCCGTGTTATTTTATAGGCAAAGCTAAATATTTTGAAACCCGACAAAGTCCGAGGGCATATACTGTAACAGGATGTAAAAAATAAGATCAACGGATATTGATCAACGGTGACAGCCTGTCCGCAGAAATGCCGTGATCGGCGAAAGCAGATATCCGTTTAATATATTATGCCGACGGTACGGATATCTGCCGTCGGCAAAAACCGATTGACATAAATCTCCGAATGAGATAAACTATAATAAAAATATCGGAGGTTTGTTTTATGAACAAAGAAGCTCTCAAGCGTTCCTTTCGTATAATAAAAAGAAAAAAATGGCCTATTGTCCTTGCTGTAATCACGGTAATTGCTGTAATTGCGGCTCCTCTCGTTTCCAACGCAGTCAGCAGCCGCAAAAGATACACAGCCAAAAGTCCGATTCAGCTTTCAAGCGTATTTGTCAAGAAGACCGATCAAAGCAAAATCAAGCTTATCGCACACAGAGGTTTTTCCTGTCAGGCTCCCGAAAACACGGTTGCGTCGATCAAAAAAGCGGCGGAATACGGTTTCGGTTCAGTTGAGATAGACATCAGACAGACCGCCGACGGCGTATGGGTGCTTTCCCACGATGCAGACATAAAGGAAATGACCGATAAAAGCGGCAATATATCTTCATATACATACTATGATCTCATCACCGCAAACATCAACAACGGAGCAAACCACAAAAGCTACGGCAATCTTAAAATCGCCACGCTCGATCAGGCACTTTCCGCCTGCCTCGAATTTAACATTATACCGATGATTGAAATCAAGGATTATACGGCGGACGGAATAAACACCCTTTTGGAAACGATTGACAAATACGGATTTACAAAATCCTGCTCGGTTATCTCATTTGACCGCAGCGTCCTGAATACGATAAAGGGAAAAAATCCCGATGTTCAGCTTTATGCACTTGTCTCAAAGCTGAACAGCAAAGAGACAGAGCAATGTCTTGACGATCCGACGATAGGCGTCAGCTTTAACGGTCACAAGGCAATAAACAGCGAGAAGAAAATCAAACAGCTTCAGCAGGCAGGCGTTCCCCTCGCCTGTTGGACGATTGACGACGGAGAAACGATGCAGAAATACTACGATATGGGTGTAACTACCTTCGTTACAAACCGAATATATAAAAAGTAATTCTGTGATATTATAATAATTCCGAATGTGCGGACAAGCAGAAAGTGAATAGTGAAGAGATAAGAAGTAAAAATCCCGAATGCTGACGCATTCGGGATTTTTGGTGCCGGTGACCGGGGTCGAACCGGTACGGTATCGCTACCACCGGATTTTGAGTCCGGCACGTCTGCCAATTCCATCACACCGGCACATAACGCTGTATATTATACATTATGATACCGTAAAAATCAAGTGTTTTTTATAAATCTGTTCATTAACCTTTTTGGAAAAATATTTTCATTTAAAATCATCCGCAAGACCTATAACTTTATCGTCTAAAGTCTGAAATATGATGAAACTATAAAAGGCTTCCCCTTGAGGAGAAGCTCCGCCGTCGGCGGTGATGAGGTGATGCAGGCTTACAGAAACTATATTACACCTCATCCGTCACGTCGTCCCTCCGTGCCACCTTCCCCTCAAGGGGAAGGCTGTAACGGATTCTGCAAACTTCAAGTTTAATCGTCTAAAATCTAACATCTAAAAAACTGCAAGCTCTCCGTTTCGGATTGCTTGCAGTCGATTGATTTAAACCTTACAGATCCCCAAAAATCAATATTTTTCTTCTTTCTTTTTCTTGCTTTTCGGAGTCTTTCCCTTAGCTTCCATACGGGCGGCCTTTTCTTTTTCCGCCGCTTCCTTTGCCGCCGCACGCTCTGCCGCAAGCTTCTCGTTAGCGGTGTTGTTCTGGCTGATAGCCCAACGGGTGATCTTCATACGGTTTCTGTCAGCGCCCGTCTCAATGATGAGGGTATCGTCCTTGACAGTAACGATCTTTCCTACAATGCCGCCGATTGTTGTGATCTCGTCTCCGATCTGGAGATTGTCACGCATCGCCTGCTCTTCCTTCTGCTTTTTCTTCTGCGGTCTGATCATAAGAAAATACATTACTGCAAAAATCGCCGCCATCATAAGGATCATTGACAAGCTGCCGCTCTTACCCGAAGTGGCCTGTGCTGCTAAAAATTCCATTACTTTGCCTCCTAAACTTTACATAACGCTTGTATTATACATTACATTGTAATAATTTGCAAGCCTTATTTGTGTATATTCTGTTAATTTTAAAATCAAATTCTTGTGTCGAGCAGGTCAACATATTTTTCTCTGAACTCATCAAAGGTTCCGTTCTCCAGAGAGTCACGGATTTTTTCCATCAGCGTATTATAGAAATAAAGGTTATGTGTTACGCAAAGGCGCATTGCAAGCATCTCCTTTGCCTTGAAAAGGTGCCTGATATATGCCTTTGAATGACGGCGGCAGGTCGGGCAGTCGCAGTCCGGGTCAATCGGCGTGTCATCCTTCATATATTTGGCATTATTTATATTGATTATTCCGTTCATCGTGAAAAGCTGACCGTGACGGGCATTTCTTGACGGCATTACGCAGTCGAAAAGGTCAACTCCCCTGCTGACGCTTTCTATGATATTTCCCGGAGTGCCTACGCCCATAAGATAGCGTATCTTATTCTTAGGAGCATACGGCTCGACCACCGATATGATCCTATACATATCCTCCTTAGGCTCGCCGACCGCAAGTCCGCCGATCGCATAGCCGTCAAGGTCAAGTTCGGCAATTCTCTGCATATGCTCAATTCGTAAATCATCGTAAACACAGCCCTGATTTATTCCGAAAAGGAGCTGATTTTTGTTGATAGTATCGGGCAGAGCGTTGAGCCTTGCCATCTCCTCCTTGCACCTGATCAGCCATCTCGTCGTTCTCTCGCAGGATTTTTTTGAGTATTCATAGGTTGACGGATTTTCAACGCACTCGTCAAAAGCCATGGCGATGGTTGAGCCGAGATTTGACTGTATTCTCATGCTCTCCTCAGGTCCCATAAAAATGCGTCTGCCGTCAATATGGGAGGCAAAGGTCACTCCCTCCTCCTTTATCTGGCGGAGCTTTGCAAGCGAAAAAACCTGAAATCCGCCGCTGTCGGTAAGAATAGGACCGTCCCAACCGGTAAATTTGTGAAGTCCGCCAAGCTCCTTTATAAGCTCGTCGCCCGGTCTGACGTGGAGATGATAGGTGTTGCAGAGCTGAACCTGCGCCCTGACGTCTTTCAGATCGTAGGCATCAAGCGCACCCTTGATCGCTCCACAGGTTGCGACATTCTGGAACGCAGGCGTTTTTACCGTTCCGTGAACGGTTGTAAATTCTCCGAGACGGGCTTTACCGCACTGCTTGATTATTTTAAATTCTGCCATTTTTTCCTCCTTAAAGGATCGCCATTGCATCGCCGAACGAGAAGAAACGGTATTTTTCTTGGACGGCAGTTTTGTATGCGTTCATCGTGTGCTCATAGCCGCAAAATGCGCTGACGAGCATTATCAGCGTACTTTCGGGCAGATGAAAATTCGTAATAAGTCCGTCAATGCACTTAAATTCGTAGCCGGGATAGATGAAAATGCTTGTCCAGTCGTCATATTCGCAGACCTTGCCCTTTGCCTGACAGACGGATTCGAGGGTGCGGCAACAGGTAGTGCCGACTGCGATAACCCTGCCCCCGTTCTTCTTTGTTTCATTGATTATTTCCGCAGTTTCGGCAGGGATCATATAATGCTCGGAGTGCATCTTGTGTTCCTCGATATTCTCGGTTTTAACAGGGCGGAAAGTGCCGATACCGACATGGAGAGTGACAAAGCCTATCTTAACTCCCTTGTCCCTGATCTTCTGCAAAAGCTCGGGCGTGAAATGCAGTCCTGCAGTCGGAGCGGCGGCAGAGCCTAACTCCTTTGAATAAACCGTCTGATAGCGTTCGCTGTTTTCAAGCTTTTCCTTTATATAATGCGGCAGAGGCATTTCACCGATTTTGTCAAGAACATTGTAAAAATTGCCCTCATACGAAAATTCGGCAATTCTGTTTCCGTTTTCAAGGACTTCCTTTATCCTTGCTTTCAGGATACCCTCGCCGAAGGTAAATTCAGCTCCCTCTCTCGCTTTCTTGCCGGGGCCTGCCATAACCTCCCAGGTGTTTGAGTCATGCTGATTAAGCAGGAGAAATTCAACAACTGCGCCCGTGGTATCCTTTATGCCGTAAAGCCGAGCCGGAAGCACCCTCGTATTGTTGAGAATTAGGCAGTCGCCCTCGTTGAGCAGGTCAACAATATCACGGAAATGCAGATGTTCTGTCTCCCCTGTTCTGCGGTCAAGGTGCATAAGCCTTGAGCTGTCCCTCGGTTCAATGGGATGCTGAGCGATCAGCTCCTCGGGAAGATCATAATAAAAATCACTTTTTTTCATCATAAAACCTCTGTTTCCGCCTATTGGCTCTTGACTTGTATCTTAAAAAATGGTATTATCACTCTTAAAGTAATCGAAGATTACTACGTGTTGACAATTTATTATTATATTGCATAATCGGTCGAATGGCAACACATTTTTAAAATTTATTTAAGAGGTGAATTTGTAATGAAAAAGTACAAGGTAGGTATCATAGGAGCTACCGGTATGGTCGGACAGAGATTTGCGTCCCTGCTCGAAAATCACCCTTGGTTTGAGGTCGTTCTTGTTGCTGCAAGTCCCCGTTCTGCGGGTAAGACATACAAAGAGGCAGTTGGCAGCCGTTGGTGCATGGATACTCCGATGCCCGCAAATATGGCTGATCTCATCATCTACGACGCTGCGGCAGATGTTGAGAAAATCGCTTCTCTCGTTGATTTTGTTTTCTGCGCAGTCGATATGAAGAAGGACGAGATCAAGGCTCTTGAGGAAAGATACGCAAAGGCAGAGTGTCCCGTTGTTTCCAACAACAGTGCTCACAGAGGAACTCCCGACGTTCCGATGGTTGTTCCCGAGCTTAATGCCGACCACATCAATGTTATCGAGGGACAGAAAAAGCGTCTCGGCACAAAGAGAGGCTTCATTGCCGTCAAGTCAAACTGCTCGCTTCAGAGCTATGTTCCTGCGGTTTATCCGCTTGACAAGGCAGGCTACAAGGTTGAGGACGTTCTCGTCTGCACATATCAGGCAATTTCCGGTGCAGGCAAGACCTTTGAGACATGGCCTGAGATGGTTGACAACGTCATTCCGTTCATCGGCGGCGAGGAAGAAAAGAGCGAGCAGGAGCCGCTCAAGATCTGGGGTAAGGTTGAGGGCGACAAGATCGTCAACGCCAGCGAGCCTCATTTCACGGCTCAGTGCCTTCGTGTTCCCGTTTCCAACGGTCATATGGGCGCAGTATTTATGAAGTTTGCCGACAAGGCTCCCTCCAAGGAGGAGATCCTCAAGGTCTGGGAGAGCTTCTCAGGCGAGCCGCAGAAGCTTGCGCTTCCCAGCGCACCGAAGCAGTTCCTCCACTACTTCACGGAGGACAATATGCCGCAGACAAAGCTCCAGCGTGATCTTGAGGGCGGCATGGCAGTCAGCATCGGCAGACTGCGTGAGGACACCCAGTACGACTACAAGTTTGTATGCCTTTCTCACAACACTCTCCGCGGTGCAGCAGGCGGCGCAGTTCTTCTTGCAGAGCTGCTTTGCGCTAAGGGATATATGGACTGAAAATAACACTATCGTCAAAAACCGTACCGAAGTTAAAAATCGGTACGGTTATATTTTTTTAAGGGGCGTTTTAATGAAGCAAACGGTTTTTAAGGGAACGGCATGTGCGATCGTCACACCGTTCAACGAAAACAGGAAGGTTGATTACAAGGCTCTGAAAAGACAGATAGATTTTCAAATCGACAACGGCACAGACGCAATCGTTGTCTGCGGCACAACGGGCGAAAGCGCAACCCTCGACACAAGAGAACGCCGTCAGATCATCAAAGCTACGGTCAGGCACGTTGACGGCCGTGTGCCCGTTATAGCAGGTACAGGCGGCAACAACACCCGTGACGTCATCAAGAAAAGCCTTTCCGCAGAAAGTCTTGGAGTTGACGCTCTGCTGATCGTCACACCGTACTACAACAAATGCTCACAGGAGGGACTTGTCGAGCATTACGGATGTATAAGCGAAAGCGTGACAAAGCCGATAATCGTCTATAATGTGCCGTCGAGGACGGGAGTGGACATAAAACCCGAAACCTATAAAAGACTCAGTCAGCTCGACAACATAGTTGCGACCAAGGAGGCAAACGGAGACCTTTCCGCATTGATGAAAACGATGATGCTGTGCGGCGGTGACCTCGATATTTACTGCGGTAACGACGACCAGAGTGCCGCCTTTGCCCTGCTCGGCGGCAAGGGTACGATATCCGTACTTTCAAACATTATGCCGCAGGCGGCGCACGATATAGTAGCCGCCGCTCTTGACGGAGACGCAGGCTATGCCGCCGCCTTACAGCTCAGGTATCTCGACCTTTGCAGCTCGCTTTTCTGTGATGTGAACCCGATGCCCGTCAAGTATGCAATGTCTTTGATGGGGACAGACAGCGGAATTTGCCGTCTCCCCCTCACCCGTCCGAGCGACGCCGCAAAGGCAACCATCTGCCGCACACTACGCTATCACGGACTGATAGAATAAAATTGAAAAATAAACCTCTTGACTAATAGAAAAATTGCGGTATAATATAGGTGAACATTTGTTCGTTGATTTTGTCGGGAGGTAAAAGTATGTATGTTAAATATAACCGTGAATATGTGACAATGTATATCGAAGTGCTTCCCGAGGGGCAGGTCGTTCCGCTGAGTATTCTTTGGAAAGACGGCAGAAAATTTGCCGTGGAACAGATCATCAATATAAAAAACAATGCTCCGGCAAAATCCGGAGGCAGGGCAACAAAATATACGCTCATTGTTCAGGGACAGACTCGTGATTTCTTCGTCGATAACGGCAAATGGTTTGTCGAGACACGGTCTTTTTTCTGAACAGCGCAGAAAAATACCGCCGTTCATCAGCCTTTCGGATGAAAACGGCGGTTGTTTTTATCAATGTCAGATCTTCTTGCAGAAATCGAAGATCTCCTTCGGAAGCTCCTCCTCGTCGGCGGAGATCGTGAAGATGAAGTTCTTCTCTTCAACGTGGTTCTTGCTCAGCTCGTCAACCTTCTTGAGGAACTCGCAAAGCTCACCGTAGTCACGGGAACCGATTCTGAGAGTTGCGTCAACAAGAACGTCCGTGATGTCGTGATCGCCTGCGCAGATGCCGCAGAGGAAGCCGAAGAATGCGTCGTAGCCGCTTACCTTGTAGTGATCCGTATCAATAAGACGTGCACGGTAGTTTACGTCATATGTGAGCTTGGGCTGCTTCTCAACGCAAACAACGTTGCCGTTTGAGTTTTCAATAGCCTCGTTGACCTTTTCGATCAAAAGCTTTGTTTTTCCTGAACCTTTTTTACCTAAAATAAGAGATACCATAATAAATATCCTCCCTGTTTTTTATTCTAAAATCCGTGTATCTCACGGAAATTTTTACGAAATCAGTTTAATCTTGCTTCAAGCTCGGCCTTACGGTCCTCATAGCCCGGCTTGCCGAGGAGAGCAAACATATTCTTCTTGTAGCTTTCAACACCCGGCTGATCGAACGGGTTGATTCCGAGAATATAACCGCTTATCGCACAGGCTTTCTCAAGGAAATAGATCAGATAGCCGAGATTAAATTCGTCCATCGTCTCAACATCAAGCACAATGTTCGGAACATCGCCGTCGGTGTGGGCAAGCAGAGTACCCTCGAAAGCTTTCTGATTGACAAACGAAACGGTCTTTCCTGCAAGGAAATTGAGTCCGTCCGCACTGCCCTCTTCGTTCTTGATTTCAACCTCCGACTTCGACTTTGCAAAGTGGACTACGGTTTCAAAGAGGTGTCTTTCACCCTGCTGAATATACTGTCCCATTGAATGAAGATCGGTCGAGAATATCGCAGAAGCCGGGAAAAGACCTTTGTTCTCCTTGCCCTCGCTCTCGCCGTAGAGCTGCTTGAACCACTCGTTCATCATCGTGTAGGCAGGCTCATAGCTGACCATCATTTCAATCTTTTTGCCGCTCCTGTAAAGGAGATTTCTCGTTGCGGCATATTTATAGCAATCGTTCTTATCAAGGTCGGGATCACAAAGCTCGTTCATAGCCGTTGCCGCACCCTGCATGATAGAGTCGATATCAATTCCGGCAACCGCAATCGGAAGAAGTCCGACCGCCGTAAGAACGGAATAGCGTCCTCCGACGTCATCGGGTACTACGAAGGTTTCATAGCCCTCCTCATCGGCAAGTGCCTTGAGAGTGCCCCTCGCCCTGTCGGTAGTTGCGTAGATGCGTTTTGCCGCCTCGTCCCTGCCGTACTTGCTTTCGAGCATTTCTCTGAAAATTCTGAAAGCGACAGCAGGCTCGGTCGTTGTGCCCGACTTGGAAATTACATTGACCGAAAAATCCCTGTCTCCGATTATTTTTACAAGCTCGTTAATCGAATCCGAGCTGATCGTGTTGCCTGCGAAATATATCTCCGGTGCGCCGTCCCTGAGCAGATTGTAGTTCTGCGACTTGATAAATTCAATCGCCGCTCTTGCTCCGAGATACGAACCGCCGATTCCGATAACAACCAAAACCTCTGAGTCTTTTCTGATTTTTTCTGCGGAAGATTTTATTCTTGCAAATTCTTCCCTGTCATAATTTTCCGGAAGACTCAGCCATCCGAGAAAATCGTTTCCCTTGCCCGTTCCGTTGTGAAGCTCTGCGTGTGCGGCTTCAACCTCCGATCGGATATCGTTATAAGCGTTATCGTTAAGGAACGGAACAACATATTTCGTGTTCAGTTTTACAGACATTAACCTTATGCCTCCGATATTTGTTTCTTTATACGTTTATATTTTACCCTATTTAGCTTGTTTTTGCAAGTGCTATTTAGTATTTTTTACGCAGATTGCATAAAAAATACATAGTCAGTTCACACTAACGCTCTGTTTTTCCTTGCAGATTGAACATATCATACGGATAAACACGGTCTTGAAGCTCAGACGGTCTACATAGTGCGGCGAGGTCAGCTTATATTCGCCGAGCTTCTGCCCGTCAAGCGTAACCTTGACGGTGCCGAGAGTCTGGTTAGATTCCACGGGAGCCTCGACTGCGGCGGCAAGGTCTATCTCCTGTTTAAGATCCTTTGCCTTGCCCTTAGGAATAAGAAACTTTGCATTTCCCGATATCTGAGGTGTGACCGTTCTCTCCTCGCCCATAATTATGTTCACATCTGTTATGAGGGATTTGTCAATCTGAGGCGTTACGGTTTCGTAATTTGCAAATCCCCAGTTAAGCATCGCCTTAGCTCCCTCAAATCTGTCCTTACTGTTGTCCGCTCCCATAACAACGGCAATCAGACTTGTGCCGTCTCTCGTTGCCGTGGCGGAGATGCAGCAGCCTGCCTTTGAGGTTGTACCCGTTTTGAGTCCGGTTGCGCCCTCGTAAAAACGGATAAGCTTGTTTGTATTGACAAGCTCCGTCTTGCCGTCACGCAGGGAGTCCATCCAGATCTTTGTATATTGGAGAATAAACGTGTGCTTCATCAGCTCCCTTGACATCAGAGCGACATCGTATGCCGTTGTCAGGTGGGTTTCAGAGGTATCGTCAAGTCCCGTACAGTTGTCGAAATGAGTGTTCTTCATTCCAAGCTCCGCCGCCCGTTCGTTCATCATTGTCACAAAATCCTCGTCGCTTCCTGCAATATACTCGCCGAGAGAGGTGCAGGCGTCGTTTGCGCTGTAAACCGCCGTCGCTTTCAACAGCTCCTCAACGGTCATTGTTTCGCCCTCCTTGAGCCAGATCTGAGAGCCGCCCTTTTTCGACGCTTCGGTGCTTGTAGTCACCTCGTCGGTAAGTCGGATAGTGTTGCTGTCAATCGCCTCGGCAATCAGGAGCATCGACATAATCTTTGTCACCGACGCAGGATACAGCTTTTCGTTTTCATTCATTTTCATCAGCACCCTGCCTGTCGTCTGATCCATAAGTATGGCCGATTTTGCCTTGACATCAATCGGCATCATCGACTCGTTCTCCGCCGAAGCAAAAATTCCGAACGAAGCCAAAATAAGGACAAAACACATCACTACGCATAGCTTTTTCATAAAACATACCTCCTCTGTGATTAGCGCATATATAAATATATGAGCCGAAGCGTTTAAATAAAACTTGCACTCACAGGGATTTTGCATTATAATTGTATCTCAGATACACATACGGAGTTGATATTTTTTGAAAATCGCATTTTACACACTCGGCTGCAAGGTCAATCAATACGAATCGCAGGCAATGTCGGAAAAAATGGCGGCAAACGGCTTTGAAGTCGTTGCACCCGATGAAAACGCCGATATCTATGTTATCAACTCCTGTACCGTAACCGCAGAAAGCGACAGAAAAACACGTCAGGCAGTCAGAAAATTCAAACGCAACCACCCTGAGAGCATAGTCGTTCTCACAGGCTGTATGCCGCAGGCATTTCCGCATGACGCTGAAAAGCTGGAACAGGCGGACATCGTTCTCGGCAACAGGAACAATTTCAAGCTTCTTGACCTGATAAAGCAATACTTCGGCTGCGGTCAGCGTATAATCGACATTGAAGAACACAAGACGGGCGACAAATTCACGGGAGGAACAATTTCGGGCTTTGACCGCCGCACCAGGGCAATCGTCAAAATTGAGGACGGCTGTAACCGTTTCTGCTCTTATTGCGTTATCCCTTATTCAAGGGGCAGAGTCCGTTCAAAGCCGATTTACGAATTGCAGGCGGAGCTTAAACGTCTCAGCGACGCAGGGTACGCCGAGGTCGTTCTTGTCGGAATAAATCTTTCCGCCTACGGAAGCGATATCGGGCTGAACATCTGCGACGCCGTTGAGCTTGCCGCAGGAATGGATTTTCAGCGCGTTCGCCTCGGATCTCTTGAACCGGATCACATAACCGACGAGGTTATCGAAAGACTTGCAAAAATCGAAAAATTCTGTCCTCAGTTCCATATCTCGCTTCAAAGCGGATGCGACAACACTCTCAAGGCTATGAACAGGCACTACACGGCGGAGGAATATTACGAGCTTTGCCGCAAGCTGCGTTCAATCTTCGCCGGTGCAACGATAACCACCGACATAATGGTAGGCTTCCCGACGGAAAGCGATGAGGATTTTGACGAAAATGTCCGCTTCGCCGAAAAGATCGGATTTGAAAAAGTTCACGTCTTCCCCTACTCTCCCCGTGAGGGTACAAAGGCGGCAAAAATGCCGCAGATCGAAAAATCGGTCAAGGAGCGGCGCAGTCATATAATGATCGGAAAGACTGAAGCGATCAGGCAGGATTTCCTGAAAGCTCAGGTCGGCAAAACAGTCGAGGTTCTCTTTGAAACAAGACATTCCGACGGCTTCACCGAGGGTTACACCAAAAACTACACTCCTGTTAAAATCAAAAAAGACCTCCCCTGCGGCATTATCACCAAGGTCAGGCTCACCGCCACCGATGGCGACTTCTGCATAGGAGAGGAAATATAAAAACTAACGCTGTACCGCTCAAAAGAGTTGTACAGCGTGTTTTTGTGTTGAAATGCTTAGGCTGGGATAAACGGATTATTAAATACTATCCTTCACTATAAGTATGTTAGATCATCTACACTAAGTAGAAATTAAAAGGATTATTAAATTAGAGCCATATGACGGTTACAAGCTCAATCTACACTAAGTAGAAATTAAACGGATTATTAAATAGTTTGTTTAAAACTACTCATTTGATATCTACACTAAGTAGAAATTAAAAGGATTATTAAATCTTATCTTGGTCTCAATACCATACTGCTTATCTACACTAAGTAGAAATTAAAAGGATTATTAAATAATGATACTTGAAGTATCAATTCACTTTATCTACACTAAGTAGAAATTAAAAGGATTATTAAATTGACTAAAATACTCTTTTAAACCGCTTTATCTACACTAAGTAGAAATTAAAAGGATTATTAAATAAATTGAAATGTCCTTGCGAAACCGTTCAATCTACACTAAGTAGAAATTAAAAGGATTATTAAATCCTTATTTCGTTATAAAGCACAATAAAATATACTCTTAAATCTTCTGTTTTGTTTGCCATCGACAGTTTTCTTCATTTAATAATCCTTTCTGATGTTATTATAATACATTAAGACCGAGGTTTGCAATACTAAACAATAAAAAAGTCACTTTCTTCATTTTTAGCATATCCATATCTCTTTATCTCACAGTTTCGGTTCAGTTTTATTATCATAACACTGTCTGACTGTGAGAATTTAGACTCATACTTGTTTTCTATGATTCGGACAATGTTATCAAGAAGTCGATCGCTGTTTGTTATCTGAAATACAGAATATTGCAGTCTGTACCCGTATTTTGACAAATCTTTTGCAAATTTCGTTCTCAGTTTATCATCCGAAATATCATAACTGATTATTACCGTACTCCGTCACTCCCATCTCCGGACAGGAAAATCAACATCCAATCTTCCTTTCATAAAGCTCCGATAAAAGTCCCTTATATACAGAAAAATATCTTCCTTATACTCCATAATCGCTTTAAGAAAAACAGAACTGTATTCTGAGGATTTCTCATATTTCAGACACCATTTTTCGCCAAATATTTCAAAATCCTTTTCTTCGAACTGACCGAGATTGACAGACTTTTTGGTTTGCCTGTCAATTATCACTCTGAACGGTTCAGCAATATCGCATACCAACGACTTTCTCATATAAAACTGAGTATGAAGCACTCCGCAGTATTCATCAAATTCTGTCATTGAAAAATACTGCGCATACAACTGCCATATATACACGTCATATATGGTTTTTACAAGTTTCTTTCTCTCTGTCAAAGTACCCGTGGTCTTATTGAAAATATCAATTATGCCGATGAGATTATATTTTTCGCAATAAACATCCATCGACTGAAGAATTTCTTCGGACGTTGAATATTATTTCATATCCACGGTCTCGTGAGCCATTTTTCGTTAATTTGCGGTTTTGACTGATAGAGAGTGGTTTCTGTATCATAATAAAGCTGATGAAAATATATAGACACGGGACAGAACACGAAATCGTTGAGCTGTGAAATGGCTATCGTTTGCTCGCTCATACGTCACTTCTGGGCATATTCGAGCCACTCGGAATTTTTGATTGAAATCTTGGTTTTTGTCTCGTCCTCGTCCTCTTTCATCCGCTCCGTTGCCCAAAGCACCTTGCGGGCAATATTGTATGCTCCGTTGGCGTCGGCATTCTGCGGAAGGCTGTCGGGCGCCTTATCGCTGAAATAGAAGGTTCCGTCGGGGCTCTTGACAGGCGATATCAAATAGTCGATATCCGTACCCGTCTTGCTGTTTCTCATTTGCAGAGTCAGCCCCAGAAGATGAATAGCGTTATTGAAAAATTCCTTTGAATTTTGTTCAACTATCGCTTCCTTAAAATCTCCGCTGCGGTAATCTATTCCGTATTCTTCAAACAGCTTTTTGAAGCCCTCGGTTATATCAACGGTACGGCTGTCCCACTCGTTGTTCTTTTCGGGATTTTGGAATGTTTCGATCCTTTCTCCGTAAGTGCATACCGTCCAATGATCCCTGTGATCCGTTACACCCTTAGGGAAGTTTTTATAATTGAAATCAAACTCAAAATAGTTTTCCTCTGCGTTAAAGGAGATCGAATTAAACTTTTTAAAAAATTCTATCGCTTCCTTTTTTGACCTGCACTTGGGCTTGAGAAGATCGACGAAGCCTGTCACAGGGTCAATCTTGCTTGTGAGCCACGCAGGAGTATAGAAAATAATTCCGTTCTGCAGACCGGTTTTGACCTTGGCGTCGTTGGTGAGCTGATACGCCTTGAGTAGACCGCCGACAGCTTCGGGATCACCCGTCTTTGACGCAAGGAATCTGAGCTTTGAAGTCAGCATATTTTCAAATTTCTGATAAACCTGCTTTTCAACCTTAATCCTGCTGTTCTTAAAGCCTGAATTAAGATACTCCATAGCAATCACGGCATTATATCTGACAACCAATTCGCAAATCCTGTGAACTACCTGGCTGATATAACCCTCTTTAAGCTCCTTGATATTATTTACTGTCGTCCAGTTCTGTCTCGACTTCTGACGTTCCCTCTCCTTATCGTCAAGCTTCTGATGATAATCAACACGGTACTCATTACCGTTATATCTGCTGACAATTTCATTAAGCGATTCCTGCAAAACAATTTCGCCCTTACTGTTGATTACGCAGATATAAAGGAGGTTTCTTTCGCCTCGGTCTATGCCGATAACATAGTTTTCCTCCGATTTCTTCAGCTCGGCACGAACCATATCGTTAAGTCTCGCAAGACCGTCAGCCTTGAAATTGAGCTTGATCGGCACATGGAGGAAAAACTTAGGCTCGGTGTACCTCTTGTCTTTGATAATATCGTAGCTAAAGGTGCTCGTCTTTTTCTCGGAGGCGGTGTTCTTGTTATCTATCGGGCAATTCGCAGGATGAACGATCATTTCTTCTTTGGAAATGCTCGGCTTTCGGTAAAACATCTCTGCGCCGCCATTGAGCTGATAAACAACATCGGCAAGGTTTCTCTCGTCAAACAGCATTTTGAAATAAAGCGTGTGCAGATTCGGATTGCCCTTGCTATGCTGTGAAAAGTCCTTGTTGTAAATCCGGAAAAGGTAGAGAGCGCCGGAATTTATCTTTTCGTTTATATAGTCTTCCGACACATCGGTAAATCCAAGACTGTATCCCTGAATTTTCACATCATTATAGAATTCCCCGATGTCATTGTATTCTTCGGTCTCTTTAAATCTGAAGCCGTAACCATTCCAATCCGGATGCTTTTCAATGGATTGCTTGTAAAAATCTATTATCTTGTGACAATCCGAAATCCGGAAATCGGCTCCCTTTTTGAAAGTTCCCTTGCGATAAATTTCCAAAATCTCATCAGACGGAGCGAAATAATCAATATTGGACTTTGCAAAAAACACCTTTGGAAGCATCTTGTTCGGACCGGGAAGAAGCTTGTATACCATTTTTTCATATCCCGAGCCTATGCACTCGTCGCACTCAAAAAGCTTACTGTTGCCTTTCAGCATAATTGCCAGATAATACATTCCGTCTTTGCGCAGGATAACGGTTCGGTAATCCGGCTCTTTGTTTTTATCCCATCCTCCGAGGAGCTGAGGATTGCCGAAATTCAGCTTGATCTTGTCGGTCGAATAGGGTTTCTTCGTAACATAATTCCTGACTTGATCATACAAGCGGTCTATCCTATGCAGGTTCTCATACAAAGGCATGAACGTACCGTAAAAAACATCGTCCTTTTCGGCTTCCTTGCCCGAGCCAAGCAGCGGCATGATAATACCCTCCAGCTCCTTCAACGAGTCAAGGAAATTCTTGACCGTTGCGATCGCCTCATCGTTTTTGGCGAAGGATTTCTTTTCCCTGTATTCGTTTTTCAAGAGAGCTTCTGCCTCGGAATATTTTAAGCCAATTTTTCCGACCACTTTTACCACAGCTTCGGAATAGTATTCCGCCGTGCTTTTTCCTGTCAATCTGTCGATCTCTTTCAAAGAGAAGGACGGAATGGCATTGTATTTGCGCCTTGCTTCCTCATACTTCTCTGTTATTCCATTGCCCTTTTTCAGATGCGTTTCGTCGTATTCTTCAAACCATTTTTCCTGCACAGTTCCCCAGTAATCTGTCAGTTTCTTGGAAATATTTGTAACGGCAGATCCGTTCTTTATATAAATATGTGCACAGTCAAGCTCTCCAACATTTTCAAAAAGCTCTTTGATCTCCGAAATCGCATATGAAACCGACTTTATCTTTTCGCCGTCATCGGTATCCATATCCTCGGTATACATTTTATACACGGCTCTGAGCATATCATTATCGTCGACAAACTGCTCGGGAATGAACGATATGCTTTCACGGTCGCTGAGAATTTGCTTGAAGAGAGTTTTCATCTTAGGCAGTTTCATCTTTGAGGACTGAATTGCCTCGTTTATTCCCTTTACCTTTTCGCCGTCACTCGTTGTATATCCGCCGATAATGTAATTATAATTATCAATACCGGACTGTGAGAGAACGTTTGAAAAATAATCAACGCTGAAAATATCCTCAACCCTGCAGCCGTACAAGCCCTCAAAATTCCCGTTCAACTCTTCAAAAATTTCTTCAGGCAAAGCCTCCTTTACGGTTGCAAAATTCCGGCAGTTATCCAAAAACTTAGGCAAATTCTCGTTGATGCAACGATAGGAAATTGCTGTTGCTTTAGCTTCGGACGAGTACATATTTTTCCTGTTCTGATTAAAACCAGTAAAATAAGTCGAAAACAAATCAAACGCAGAAGCGATTTCTTTCTGTTCATCGTTGAGAATCGTCGGCAAAAGTTCCGTGATAAGCTCCTTTTGAGAAAGACGTGAATACTCATCACCTTTTTTCAGTACATCTGCAATGTCATTCCGCATTTTCTGCTCGGCTTTTTCCATTTTTTTGAGTCTGTCATCGCTCTTTGTGCGGTCATAATAAAGCTCCGCATAATCACGCACACCGTCAAGGCTGAATCCGGACAGCCTTTTTTCGATATAAGCCTTATGGTATTCGTCAATATACTTCTTGACCTCGGTATATTTTTCTGCAAGGCTTTCGTCAGCTTCAAGCATTTTATTCAGCTCGAAGTTCTCCTTAGTTTTACCGACAGGCTGAAGCTCAAACCTTAAAGTTTTGCTGATTGGATAAAGGTTGACCATACTTTGAATATTCATTTAAACATCTCCCTTGGCTTTATCAGATAGTGTGATTTTAATTCATATATAAATTATATTATAATAAATATAATATATCAATATTTACAGTCCCCAAAAGCGTACTCAGTCCATTATATTTCAAGCCGTAAGAACTTTCGCTCTCACGGCTTGAAGTTTGCTTATTTCAGTTGATTATTTAATCTTATTCTTTACTGCAATAACAATTTCCTGGAAGATCGTCCAGAGCTTTGTGCCCTTAATCTTGATAAACAGATTATGAAGCATTGCGCAAAGTCCCTTGCTCTCGGAGAACTCAAGCGGCTCGCTTCCGTCGTCGATAATAAGAGCCTGCGAAAGGCACATTCCGCCCTCGCCCTTCAGCTCAACTCTGACATACTCAAAGTCCTCGACGCCCTCTACATCATCAAGGTTAACAGTTACCGCATTGTTTCCGATAGCCTGCTTTGAAATAACCTTGCCGTTTGCAATGAACTGAATTTCCTGAGCGTCAGTCGCACGGGCGGTGATCTCATGACCGTCTACCGAAAGCTCGGTGAACATCGGATACGGTATTCCGGAGCCTCTTGTATCAAACTCCTCCGCAGGACCGATTTCAAAGTTGTTTCCTCTGAGTGCTCTTGTAATCGCAAAGAAAGCACCGTTCTGCATTGTTTCTTTGATATTGTCAACGGTGTTTTCTTCCATCATAAATACGCTGAAAGAACTGTCGCAGTTAATCAGAGAATGTGCGTCGGTATTGCTGAAGCCGATAACGTTTTTGCCGTAGGGCAAGCAGTACATAAGAAGATTATCCCAGAGGATTCGGTCGTATCCCGTTGTACCGTTTCTTTCGTTAAGAACCTCAATTCCGAGGCAGGTATCGTATTTCAGGAGAAGATTGCCGAAGAACTCAATGTTGTCGGGATCATTTACAGCCTCGGGATTGGAGTTTGTTTCAAGCCAGTCGCCGGGGTGGTTGATATGTGAAAGACCGCCGTTGTCCTGTACGAACTTGATTGCTTTCTCGTATCCTGCTTCATTTTCAAGACCGCCGAAGCCGTTGCCGACATCAGAGGGAAGGAAAAATCCGTTGACATGGTTCTTGCTGAGAGAAAGGTTGTTAAGCTCGTTTCCGCCCATCACATTGACCATTTTTCTGCCTCTGTTGTTGTATGTGCCTGTCGTGATAGCCTCGTTTTCCTCGTCGGTAAGGAGAGCTACCTTATTGCCGAGAAGCTCCTGATATGAATAAAGAAGCTGGATGTCAGGCTCCTTGTTCCACTCAACGCCCGTTACGGCGTGATCGGTATTTGCAAGGAAATCATAGCCGAGGTTGTAATATTCCTTAACCATAGAGGCAAGGTCGATATCGGAATCGCTGTATGTCGTATGGGAGTGGAGATTGCCTCTGTAAGCACCCCAAGCGTTTTCGCCGCTCCAGACAACGTCGGCATAGGGCGATTTGATCGTGTAGTCTGATGTGCTGTTTGCACTTGCACCCATAACTCCTACCGAAGAAATCATTACGGCACTCATAAATATGCTGAGAATTTTTTTGAATTTGTTCATTTCTTAACCTCCGAAAAATTAAAATGGATTACACAATCTGTCTAACGGATTGTAGCCTAATGCAAAATACTTAAAGATCCAGATAACGGGATTTAATCTGAAGAATACCAAGTCAACGACCGCGACAAGCTTTCTGAGGAACCACGGGAGATCGTAAACCTTGTCAACCTGAACAGGAGCAAACTCCTCACCCTCAACATTGAGTACGAACGGCTGAGAATAGCAAATTCCGTTATCGCCGGTAAGATAAAATCTGACATAGAGATAAGGCTCATCAAGAAGCTCGGAATGAAGATCAAGCGTAGCTTTGCCGTCTGCAATATTCTCCTCACGAAGAATAACGTTTCCGTTTGAAACCCATGTGATCATATTGAAATCAGTTCCCTCAACGGAAATTGTGTCGTTTTCCTGATCTACGGTCAAGCGTGTTACCATCGGCGTATCATCGCTCAGATAATCCTTCGAATCGCAATCGTCATTATAACCGGGCATTTCTGCCATTCCGTTAAGCTCAACGCCGTTTGAATAATGAGAAACAGAGAAGAACTGACCGTTTTCCATGCTTGAGCGGAAGTTATCCATATTAAGCTCAGGCATAAGGTGCATCGTGTAAGCGTCGTTAATCGATCTTTCGTTATGCGAATCCGCAAACGTGAAAGACCACGGAACAACACCGTTCGGAATAGTCTTCTGAAGAATCTGATCGTAGAGTATTCTGTCGCAGCGTGTATGTGCGTCCGTTGCGCTGTTTATGCCCATTCCGACGCTCGAGCCCTGATTGTCAAGGAAGAGCTTCGCAAACTTCTGCGCATAATAGTCATCAACCTTCTGACCGACATGATCTGCGCTGTCCTTATCGGTGTATACATATTCGCCAACGTGAGCGAGCATTGAAATTCCACCTGCTTCTTTTACACCCTCGGTCGGAGTTTCGTAATCACCGAAAACGCCTGCAAGTCCCTGACCGTAGTCCGAGAAATAACCTGTAAGGTGACAGTCGGCAACCGGTGTCGCCATGTTCAGCTCAATTCCTTTTGGTACATCAAGCATACCGTTCTGATGAGTACGGGTTGAAGACTCGGCAGTACCGTTGATATATGAGCTGTACTCCTCATCTGTAAGAGGAATAATGTCAGCCATCTGTGTGCGCTCTTTCTTGATATAACGAAGAAGCGGTATTGTCTCGGGTACAACATTCCAACCCTTGTTGATGGTGCCGTGATCTGTCAGAGCAACTATATCATAGTTGAGATCATAGTGTTTCTGAACATATTCACGGACGGTAAGATAACCGTCGCTTGCATTTGTGTGGCTGTGAAGCTGAGTTTTGTACGCTCCCCAAGTATCCCAGTCAACATCTGCATACGGATCGGTAATTATGTAGTTTTTCTCGTCGGTCGCAGATACCGACACTCCCATTATCGGAAGTGCTACCAAAACCGCAAGAAAAACAGCTAAAGCTTTTTTTAACATTTGTCCACTCCTTTTCTGCATTGCTGTATTTACATAATATAATACTACTCTTTACAAAAAAAGTCAATTTTAAAAAACTATTTTGTTCACCTTGCCCTATGCCAAAAAAGTTTTTTGTTCAAAATGTAAGAGTAGATATTAGAGTTATCGAATATATATTTTACAATGGTTGTGAATTGTATAATGACAGTTCGTATATCCTTTCCAATAAAACAAGTTCAGTTTTTTTGCATCTGTTTTTGCAAAACAAATCGCCTTGGAGGCCATTCCTTTAGATAATCAGGATTGTTTTTCAAGTCTGTTTTCCAAAATCAAATATTTGTTATCCGTTTGTCGGATTTCTTACTTAGTTACTCGTAATTAACCCTACCGCCAATTTCTTACAGCTAAGAAAATTACCGACAACTCTGCCGCATAATTTACTTTTGTTATTCTCTTTTTTATTTTACAAGCTGATTTTTGTTTTTTATGAGCTATTTTTTGTTTTTTCGGTTGACAATCGTACATTTTTTTGATAAAATATCCGTTGCAATGTGCAAGTCGATTTAACCTCCTCTGCACATAGAAAATCTAATACACGGAGAGTTGTCCGAGTGGTCGAAGGTGCAGCACTCGAAATTTTAGGGCAGCTTGGTCGTTTCGTCCGCCGGAAATCCTTGATATTAAAGGGTTTTCAAAATCAAAAATCGAATATTTTTCAGTGTTCTCTCCTGCTTTTCTCTCCAAAAATTTTTTG
>JAEDFL010000056.1 GCA_016292785.1 Clostridiaceae bacterium
TTGAAAAGCAAAGAGAGAGACTTGAGGCAGAACTTGTCCACATGAATAAAGTGTTGGATATGCTGAAATTCAAGTGCTGGTACTATGAACAGGCAACGCATGATGGCTGTGAAGATCGAGTGCAGAGCATGATTCCTAACGGATTGCCGGAGGATGTACGAAGAGCATATGAAAATGCACACAATGAATAAAAACATATCATTAAAAGATGCATACCCCTCCGAACCTTTACACGAAGGGTTCGTATCAAAATAGGTTTCTACTTTCAAAGGGGCTGTCGCACTAAGCGAAGAACAAAAGAAGCAATAATAAAACCAAAAGGCTTGTATTGGAATTTTTTACCGATACAAGCCTTGGTGTTTCTTATTTGACATTAACCTCAGTATTTAATGTTTCTTTTTTGCCGTTTTTTTCGATTTGACGTATACACATACGTCGGGCATTGGAAGAAAACGGCTTCTTCATCTTATTGCGACAACCCCTTTAATGAGCAATAAGCATTAAAGTATACAGACTTTATCTGTCGCCGTTGACCGTAACCGACCATATATCCGCATCGTCTATATAGAGCTTGAGCCATGTCTTGCTTTCCTGTGCCGCAGTACCTTTCCACTTCATCACATGCTCGGTCGAGTTTCCCTTGAGAGGAATACAGTCATCGGGCGAAAATCCGGGGACAAAATCGCCGTTATCGTCAATCAGTCCTCCGCAAATTTTGCCTCTTATATCTGCATTGACCGTGACCTCGGGGCAGGACGGATCAACATAACCGTTTACGGTAAATTCAAAGTGCTTTTTGACATAAAGTCCCTGAAGCCTGTCACGCTCAAAGGCGGCAAGCATATAACAGCCGGATTTTTCGTTCGGATCCGCAGGATCGCAGTGGCGGTGATTGCTTGCGCTGTAAATAATGCACTGTCTGCCGTCCGGCAAATTATGAATACCTGCGGCGGCATACATTGCGCCCCTGTCACAGTTCTCTCCGTTCGGCACAAAAGGCACTCTTGAATATCTGTCAAAATTTATTCCGTCACGGCTCGTTGCAAGCCGAATGTCAAGGATTTCCGTGCTGTGGTTAAAGAACGAATAAAAGATATAGTGCGCCGTGTCTCCGCCGTCGGTCACCTTTGTGGCGGCACTGTTGTAATAGTCCGCATTGAGGTTGTCGTACATATCCGGGCGAAGAACCGTAACCGGCTCGCTCCAATGCACACCGTCCGAGGATTCCCCTCTGGCGATACTGCGGCAGCCGTTCCTTTCAAGATTACGGAAATATCCGATGTATTTCCGCTTTTCCGTGTCCCATCTGACACAGCTTTGAGTGTCCGAGCCAAAGGCGGTAACAGGCATATGGTTATAATCTGTCGGAATTTCGGGCGCACCGTGAGTCCAATGAATACCGTCAGGGGAGTAGGCAAAGGAGACCAAGCCCTGCTTACTCATGTCTTCGGGACGCAGAAGTGCTCCGAGAAAAACACAGCGGTATCTCGCATACGGCGGCGAATTGGGATCAATATAGATTGAATGACCGTGGAAGCCCATACCGTGAGTTAGCGAATTATCAATGACGATATTGTTCTCTTTGCTTCCCTCAAATTCGCATATGCCCAAATTAGGCTTTTCCCAGCGGAGAAGGTCGTCGCTTTCGGCATAGCAGAGCCGACAGCCGAAGTCATCGGCAGGATTTGAGAAAGCCTCATACCACATACGGAATTTGCCGTTGTCCTCCGTCACGGTCAGCCAGTTCAGATGACACCTTTCCCAAGGCTTGTCGGCAACGAAAACAGGACCGATTTTTTCAATCTCGCTTGTCCTGATTTCATATTCGCCGTCAGCGATCCACACGTCACCACGGCAGGCAAAATGGTGCCTGTCAAACAACAGTTTTTTAATCATACTGCTCCTCCTTTATATGCCTAACCGTTATTTACATCGGAAGTAAATTAACTTTTTCGATCACTCGATCGCCCACTTACGCATTCTGTTTTTATTATATCATAATATTACTTCTTTTCAATGAAAAAACATTTTATTGCACAAAATGGAAGTACACTTTGCAGAAAGCGATTTATATGATTGCTCGTCAATGTAGTTGGTTCTGTGCAACAACTCAAGCCAATAACCTGTTTCATTTGCTTCTTTCAAGGCAATTTCCAGCTTAGAAATAAAATCCTTCTTGCTTTGTGCATACTGTGCTTCGTGGATGTTAGCACCAATAGAGGCGCCACTTCTGCCAATTTGATTAGAAATAATGGCTTCCCGATTTTCTTTTAGTTGCCTTACAAGGTTTATAATATCCACAGAAAACTCCATTGATAGTTCTGCAAGCTTATTTTCTTTCACAAAATCGCCTCCTTTTACTTAATTGTATCATAAAAATCAGAACATTTCAATGATGCATCGCCTGCGGCGATATGCTGTTATGCTCCGCATAATGATGTTGCTCGTTTCACTCGCAATGATGCGATGTTTGCCGCAAAACATTAGGCGAAGCCGACATCATTAGCGTCAGCGGCATCATTAGTGAAACGACATCATTTGCCGAAGGCAAACATCATTCAAAAAAGCCTAATTTGTCAAGTAGACAAATTAGGCTTTTTTGTTGGCGGAGAGCAAGGGATTCGAACCCTCGAACAGGCTTTGACCTGTTACACGATTTCCAATCGTGCTCCTTCGGCCAGCTCGGACAACTCTCCAAATTCATTTCGCAATATTCTGTTGCCGCTGTCGGCAATTCCGAACAGCTACAATATTATAACTGAACGAATAGCGAAAATCAAGTGTTTTTTAAAAAATTTCAGTCAATATTGAAATGTTTCTTCCATTCAGCCTCTTTGAAGCCGATCAGAACGGTGTTACCGTCCACTATCAGCGGTCTTTTCACCAACATTCCGTCGCTCGCAAGCAGAGCAAATTTTTCCTCGTCGCTCATTGTCGGAAGCTTTTCCTTTAAATTCATCGACTTGTAAAGCATACCGCTTGTGTTGAAAAACTTTTTCAGCTCAGCGCCGCTTGCCTTTGCCCATTCTTTCAGCTCGGCGGCTGTGGGATTATCCTCCTTTATGTGTCGGTCGGTGTATTCAATTCCGTTTTCGTCAAGCCAATTTTTCGCTTTCTTGCAGGTCGAGCATTTCGGATATTCAATAAACAGCATAGATTTTTCCTCCTTAAAAAAGTCCTGCGGATTTGCCGTTTTCGTTGTGCTTATCTATCGTTGCGGCATAGTAGAAGTTTTCGCCGCTCTTGTCGGTCAGGAAGAAAACATAATCCGTGTCGGCAGGATGGAGTGCCGCATTGATTGCCTTCATTCCGGGATTGCAGATCGCACCGACGGGCAGTCCGCTGCAATAATAGGTGCTGTAAAGATTCATATATTTCTGAACTTCATCGTTCTGATTTTCAAGCGCAATTCCGTCCTCATATCCTAACATATCTTTTAGGTTTTCCGTTATATAAAAGGTTGTAACGTCGCTTTGAAGCTTCGGGAAAGAAGCCGGATCCTTCAGCCTGTTGTGGAAAACGGACGAAACATTGGCACATTCCTCTATATCGGCGTCACATTCCTTTTGAATGATCGAAGCAAGGGTAATTATCTGATCCATCGTGTAGCCGAGAGCCTGCGCCCTTGTTTTCATCTCATCGGTGATTTTCGACTCATAATTTTCAATAAATTTATTCACTACCGACTGTGCGTCTGAGTCGAGATAAAATTCATATGTGTCGGGGAAAATGTAACCCTCAAGCAGAAATACTCTGTCCTGAGCGTTGTCGATTTCAATGCCTGCAACGGGATTTTTGCAGGCTTCAAGAAATGCCTGAGCGGTGCAGACCTTGTTCTGTTCAAGCTTGTCCGCAATCTGAATTATCGTGTAGCCTTCGGGGAAAGTGACGGTCACGGTGTTGTCGGGTAGCGTAGTCTTGCTCTTTGTCGTCAGGAAAGGTATTCCCTCCCCGACCTTGCAGGACGCAAGTGTAAAAATTACTGCGGCGCAGACGATTAACGCCGCAACTCTTTTATATATTTTCATTTTAAATACCTCGGATTTGTTTTTTAATATAATACATTATTTTTTTCTGCGTGTCAATAAACGCCGCCTCTTTGCAAATACTAATTGCGGAGGTGAACGAACTGTGGAAAAGAAGAAAAAGAACAGAAAACGCAAGCCGGAGCTTTCTCCGCTTGTTCAGTCCATTGTCAACGACTGGGAGGCAGGCAGCGAAACCGACGTTCTCGGCAGCTACACGGGCAATCCGAGCGAAACCGTCAGACCTCAGCAGGACGCAGACGATCTTTAATTGACTTTTATATATAAATAATGTATAATAATTTTCGTTGAAAGTCCTTGTCACGGCTTTGAAATTAAGTTTTCCGAGCCGTGACGGCATATGTTTTGTGTCTGAAAAACGGCATATACGCTACATATTGACACGCTCGGATTTTATTGCCGTTTTACGAAAAATTGCTTGACATTATTGTGCCTATGTGATAGAATAACTATACCTCTTTAAGGAGGGTTCTTTTTTTGTGCCCTCTTTTAGGAATTTACAGGGTGTAAATTCCCGTATGAGGGAGGCTTAAAATCCCGGGAAACCGGTTAAATGGAGGTGCCGAAATGAGAGTTAAGGTTACACTCGCTTGCACAGAATGCAAGCAGCGCAATTACGACACAATGAAGAACAAGAAGAACACACCCGACAGGTTGGAGATGAACAAGTACTGCAGATTCTGCAAGAAGCATACTCTCCACAAAGAGACGAAGTAAGCTGGGAGGAGAACTGTTATGGCGAAAAAAGAGAGTTCCGAAGCTGCTAAGAAAATCGCAAAGGCTGAGAAAGAAAAGACTTCCAAGAAGTCAAAGAACAAGCCCAACGTTTTCGTGCGTATGGGCAAGGCCATAAAGAATTTCTTCAAGAACAGCAAGGGCGATCTTAAAAAGATCACATGGCCTGACGCAAAAGAAGTCATTAAAGGAACCGTTGTCACCATCGTTTGTATCGCAATCGTCGGTGTGCTCGTATTCCTTGTTGACCTTGGTCTTACTAAGGGTATTAGCGGACTTCGAACTGTCGCAGAAAACCGCACGACCACAACTATTGCCGAAACCACCACGGCGGGAGAAGCTTCAAACGCAGGCGGTCTCAGCATAGGCGAAGATACACCGGCGGCTCAATAATTTCAGCGATACGGAGGAACGGCAATGTCAAATGATGCCAGATGGTATGTTGTTCATACCTACTCGGGCTACGAGAACAAGGTAGCCACAAACGTTTTGAAAGCTGCCGAAAACCGTAAGATGCAGGATGAGATCCTTGAGGTCAAAATTCCTACCGAAACCGTCGTCGAGGTTCGTGAGGACGGCAAAACCCGTGAGGTGGAGCGTAAAATCTTTCCGGGTTATGTTATGGTTAAGATTGCAACTTTCCTTGACGAAAACGATATGCCTAAGATCAGCGATGAGGCATGGCTCGTTATCCGCAACACAAGAGGTGCGACGGGCTTTGTAGGTCCGGAGGGCAAGCCTATCCCCCTGACGGAGGAAGAGGTTTACAGACTCGGCGTTGAAAAGAAGGTTGTCGAAGTCAAGTATGAGGTTGGCGACACAGTCAACATCACCGATGAAATCTTTGAGGGCTTCACCGGTAAAGTCGAGGAGATCGACCTTGAAAACAATAAGGTCAAGGTTACGGTTTCCGCATTGTTCGGCAAGGAGACTCTGGTTGAGCTTGAGCTGGATCAGGTTGAACCCCTTGACGACTGATGAAAAAACGATAATTAAGCCGCAAGGCTTGGTTTATATGTCCCCTTGGGGCATGGAGCTTCGGCTCCGTTGTGGGAGGAGCAAAAATTCTATCAAATTGCTCCGATGAACCACATTATTTTGGAGGTGCAAGAAATGGCTCAGAAGGTAGTAGGCTTTATTAAGCTTCAGATCCCTGCCGGCAAAGCAACACCGGCACCGCCCGTTGGTCCGGCACTCGGTCAGCACGGCGTAAACATTATGGCATTCACAAAAGAATTTAACGAGCGTACAAAGAACGACGCAGGTCTTATCATCCCTGTTGTTATCACGGTTTACGCAGACCGTACTTTTACATTCGTTACCAAGACACCGCCCGCAGCAGTTCTTATCAAGAAGGCTTGCGGAATCGAGAGCGGTTCAGGTGTGCCTAACAAGACAAAGGTTGCCACGATTACAAGTGAGCAGGTTAGAAAAATCGCTGAACAGAAGATGCCTGACTTAAATGCAGCAACGATCGAAACAGCAATGTCAATGATCGCCGGTACTGCACGCAGCATGGGCGTTACTGTTGTAGATTAATGCTCCCGCGTGGGAGGTAAAATCCGATTTAACCACTATTCAGGGAGGAATATCTTATGAAACACGGTAAGAAATATATTGAGAGCGCAAAGCTCGTTGACAGAGCTACGCTTTATGATCCGGCAGAGGCTCTTGATCTTGCAGTCAAGACTTCTTCCGCAAAGTTTGATGAAACTGTAGAAGTCCACGTTCGTCTTGGTGTTGACTCACGTCATGCCGATCAGCAGGTTCGTGGCGCCGTCGTTCTTCCGAACGGTACGGGTAAGAAAGTCAGAGTTGCTGTTTTCGCTAAGGGCGACGCAGCAGACGCTGCCGCAGCAGCAGGCGCAGAGATCGTCGGCGCTGAGGATCTTGTTGCTAAGATTCAGGGCGAAGGCTTCCTCGATTTCGACGTTGCTATCGCAGCTCCCAACATGATGGGACTTGTAGGTCGTCTCGGTAAGGTTCTTGGCCCTCGCGGTCTTATGCCTTCACCGAAAGCAGGTACGGTTACTCCTGATGTTGCTAAGGCTGTTGAAGAGGCTAAGGCAGGTAAGATCGAGTACCGTCTTGACAAGACAAACATCATTCACTGCCCGATCGGCAAGGTTTCCTTCGGTTCTGAGAAGCTTCAGGAGAACTACAAGACTCTCCTTGACGCTATCAACAAGGCAAAGCCGGCAGCAGCAAAGGGTCAGTACATCAGAAGCTGCGTTGTTGCAACAACAATGGGCCCCGGCGTACGTATCAACCCTGCAAAGGCAGTTGTAACTGACTGATAAATCAAAATAAAAAAGGTCGGGCTTTTCAGTCTGACCTTTTTTGATTATTAAGGTGGTGAAAAAATGAACGGTAAACAAAAGCAGCTGCTTGTTTCCTGCGTTTCGTATATATTTGTTTTTCTCGGCTTTGCCCTGTCGTATATGTTCACCTATCCGCAGTACGACGTCCTGATTTTCACAAGGGATTATGACGGAAATTTTCTTAACATCCTGAGTGAGGCTATTCACTACGGCAACGGCAGACTGCTCGGAAATGTCCTCGGATTCTATTTTTCACATCATTTCACGGCGGCGATTTTCGTCACGGCTTTTTTTCTGACGCTGACCGTTTATCTCGCAAACCGTCTTTTCTTTGGCGGCAAAAGCAAATATATTTTCCCCATTGCCGTTCTGACCGCATTGCCTGCGATCGGAATAATGCGTGAGGTCTACTGTATGATAGCGGCTTTCTGTAACTATGCCGTGCCGTTTGTTTTCGCTCTGATATCATGCAATCTGATAAAAAATCTGCGCTGCGGCGGCTCACGGCTGTTTCTCGTTCCGCTGGCTTTGTCATCGGTCTGTGCATGCCTTTTCAGCGAGAACACGACCGTTGTGCTGATTTGTCTTGCGGTTTTGATAATAGTTTTTGATTTTATTAAAGAGAAAAAAATCACGGTATCGGGTGCGGTAAATCTTGTTTTTACGGCGGTAGGTACGGCAATAATGATTATGATCCCCCGTGTGACCGACACAACGGAAAAGCTCAGCTATTACAGAGGATATGTGACCGAGCCGATGTCGCTTTTATACAATGCGCTTTCCGCTCTGAGGAGCTTCGCCGTCCTTGCGGCTCAGTATTTGCCTGTCTATCTCGTCATCTCGGCGGTGATGATCTTCGTTTTATTCAGGAATTGCAAGCTCGGAAAATCATTTAAAATCATATTGACTGCGTTGCTTTGCGCTCTTCCGCTCCTGAGCCTACTGACGCTTATCTTCTTTGAAAAAGCATCGGGCTTTTCGGCGGTATATCTGCTCGTTGAGATTGTTTATCTTTCTGCTGTGATTGCGGTTTCCGTTTTGTCAAAGCGAAAAGAGTTTATCATCTCAACGCTTGCAACGGTAATTCTCCTCGGAAGTGCAGTCGCACCGATGATGATAGTCAATCACAGAGGAGATAGAACTTTCTTCACGACCTTTGCAATTCTTTTGTGTTTTGCATTATACCTTGTTTCGGTTTCCGGTGAAGAAATGCACGTCAAGGCACAGCTAAAGCGGACTTTCCGCATCGCTTCGCCCGTTATTTTCGCAGCAATCAGTCTGACAATGCTCGTGCTGTGCGCTCAGAATTTTGCCTCATACTCTTTCAGAGCCGACTTTATTGCAAATCAGGCGACAAAAACGCTTGACATCTCTGTTCCCGAACTGCCGCACAGTCGCCTTGCCACGGAAAAGACCTTCAACCAGATTGATCCCTGTCTTTTGTTTGAAGGTGCCGTTCCGTCCTATTCGGTGATATCTTCCGAAGAATGGGAAAAGGGTGCGGAGTATAAAAAAATAACCGATTCGTCACCTGTTGAAGCGGTTGTAAACGGAATTAAATATTGGAATTTTAAGGATCCGGAATATCCCGAAAAGCTGTTTAATGCTTATTCGATGAGCAAGAACGGTTAAATCGGATTTTCGGTAGTCCCGTAATATAAACGCAAAATAAAGGGGTGAATTGTTTGAAATTCAAAAAGCTTCTCAGCTTTGTTCTTGCAATAAATTATGAATACAATGTCACCGAAAGCAGGGAAAGCTTCACCTTTGTTTATTCATGCCTGACCGAGCTTGAGGACGGGTCGGTCGCCCTGCTCTATGAGAGTAAGGCGGCGGAAATCACATATAAAGTCTTTTCTGTTGACGAGCTGGTTTCTCCGGAAACAAAGGTCGGGAGATTTGAAAAATTTTGGCAGAGGATCGTTACGGTTCTTATCAATCCCTTTCATTGCTTCTGAGTATAAAAAATCCGGCGTAGGCAAAAGCTCCTGCGTCGGATTTTTATATTATTCAATTTCCAGCTTCTTTGATTCGGGAAGCTTCTCGTCCTTCTTAGGCAAGGTCAATTTGAGAACACCGTTGTCATACTTTGCTTTGATGTGATCGGTATCAACACCGGATACATCAAACTGTCTGCTGTAAGAGCCGTAGGAACGTTCCATACGGACAATCTTGTTTTTCTCGTTCTTTTCCTCAACCCTGCTGTGACGTTCGGCATTGACCGTAAGAGTGTCGCCGCTGATATCAAGGTTGATATCCTTTTTGTCAAATCCCGGCAGATCGGCTTCGAGCAGATAATGATCTCCCTCATCGGTTACATCGGTTTTAAATTCTGCGAGATCCTGCGAGTCAAAAAATCCGCCGAAAGGATTTGTAAAGAAATTCCTTTCAAATTCCTCCATCTCACGGAAAGGATTATAAGTGTTTACGTGACGGTTGTTGTTTCTGCGTGTAAGTTCAAACATAATCAATACCTCCAAAAATTATTGTATTTTAATTATGTCGCCCTTTTCAATTTTTCATCCGACAAGGTCGGCATCAGTCGGAATTTTTACGCAACCCATCGGTCTCATCTCTTTTCTTAGGTTTCTTTTTTTTCTTTTGACAGCTATATTATATCCGTGATTATGATATATTATGTTATCTACCTGTTAACAAATTGTAAATTTAGCACTCTATGCAAGAGAGTGCTAATCAGAGGATTTAAGCATATAATTTCATACTGCTTTAATTGACAGAGCGATAAAGAAAGTGTATTATATTAGTATCATTTCCCAAGGAGGAAGGACCATGGCGAAAGGATTGCCCAATTCACATAAGCACATCAGAAACAAGCAAAAACCGCTTCAATTCGGCGGTGACGGAAAGTTTCGCATACTTCATCTGACGGATATCCACGAGGTTGACCCCGAAATGGACGACGATCCCGATCAGCAAATTCCGACGAAAACGCACTGTGAACAGTTTGAAAGCTGGAAGAAAACGGGCGATATAGTCGCCGCTTTCTTCGGTCACGACCATGTCAATACCTTTACAATGGAAATCGACGGTATCAGACTTGTGCAAACTCCCGGCGCAGGCTACCACACCTACGGCGGCAGGCACGGCGGTCGGCTGATAATTCTGGACGAAAACAAACCGGATACATACGAAACGGAAAATATTTTTATCGACCGTGTTACCGACGGTAATTTATAATCATCGAAGCAGTACAAATCATTTTTTGGTTTGTACTGCTTTTTGATGCATTACACGAAATAAGATCATATTTTTTAGTGCTAACTGTTATTATGGTTTCAAAAATGGACTTGAACCAATGACTTTCGCTCGTCGGTCTCAAACCCTTGATAAAAAAAGAAAAGATCTGCCCCAAGGACAGATCTGTGGTTGCGGAGGCTGGACTTGAACCAACGACCTTCGGGTTATGAGCCCGACGAGCTACCGACTGCTCCACTCCGCGATATTTAATTTTGCCTTTCTCTCAAGGCGCTTAATTATTATATAACTTTGAGGTGGATTTGTCAATAGTTTTTTTATATTTTTTGTATTTATACCTTGCGGACAGAATAATTGAATAACTTTTCATAAAACTCTTTACAAAAGCAAAAAAATATGATAAAATAACAGCACTTTGAGGGTGTAGCTCAGTTGGTTAGAGTACTTGCTTGACATGCAAGGGGTCGATGGTTCAAATCCATTCATCCTCACCATTAAACGCCCGTGATTTTCGGGCGTTTTTTCTTTTTCCGGAGGTGGATGTATGATTCCGAAAAAAATTCACTATTGCTGGTTTGGCGGAGGGGAGAAGCCCAAATCCGTTAAAAAATGTATCGCAAGCTGGAAAAAATATTGTCCCGATTACGAAATAATCGAATGGAACGAGAGCAATTACGATGTCAATTCCGTCGGATACACAAAAATGTGTGCCGAGGAGGGTAAGTATGCTTTTC
>JAEDFL010000057.1 GCA_016292785.1 Clostridiaceae bacterium
TGCATTATTTCAAATCTCGACTGATCCTCATAGCCCTCCGATATCTGCTTGTAGTAGATTATCAGAACTGCGGCAAGCAGGAAGACGATGCTCAGAATAATTCCGAGGCAGAAAAGACCGCCGTAGAGGGAATAAAATTCAGCTCTGTTGCTTGCTCTGCCGCCGACATCGTAGGCGTAGTAGTCAAGCTCCTCGTTGTGCTCAGATGCGTATTTATGAAGCTCCTCGCTGAGGTCAATCTGAGCTTCCTCATCAAGATTTGTGTCAAACCGGTATACCCACTTGTAATTGACTATTGTTCCACCCATAGCTTTGTCGGAGGTTTCCTCGTTAATTCCCTGAGTTGCCGTTTCGAGGTCGTTTACGAAGATTGCCATAGTCTGAGTTGCGTTTACCATAGCCTGAGAATCGTTGATGAAATTGCTGAGAGTTTTTACTATTTTGAAGCTCTGTCCCCGGTTGAACGAGATTGTGCTTCTGTCGTAGGTTGTGCCGTCACGAAAGAAGTAAATCATCGCTTCCGAATCGTTCAGGGTGTAGTTTGTGCCCATAAGGCGGTTATAGTCGCTGATCGGTATGAAGTAGAACTGATAAAGCTGTCCGTAATCCGAAATGCTCAGCTTGTCAACTCTGTCAACGTCAATTTCAACCCTGCCGTCTGTGACAAGTCCGGCAACGCTTGCACAGTGATAATCAACAACGTTCGACTGTTCACAGTTGTATTTTGCCGTGACATCCTGTATGCCGTTTCTGACTTTTTCGTTTCTTCCGTCATCAAAGAAAGAAGTATCCAGCGTGTAGATTTCAATATTCATATCCCTCGGATAAATGCTCTTTATTCCGTCCTCCGCACCGAAGTAAAGAGTTGTTGTTGAGGATATCATAACCAGCACCATTGTTGCGAGAATACAGATCGAAGCAAGTCCTGCTCCGTTCCTTTTCATTCTGTATGCCATTGACGATACAGAAACAAAGTGGTTAGGTTTGTAATAATAGCTCTTTTTCTTCTGGAGCAAGCGGCAGAAAAGAACGGAACCCGAAATCATAATCAGATACGTCGCAACGATTACCATTATAACCGCAATGAAGAAAAGGGAGAGAGCTTGAAGCGGTTCCTTGATATAAACGGCGATGAAATATGCGGCGGCGAGAATCAGTACGCCTGCAATTCCGAATACCCAATTTGCTTTCGGCGGCTTTTCACCGACGCTGTCGCTCTTGACAAGTGAGATTGCATTGGCAAACTTGATCTGACGAAGCGAGTTGAGAAAAAGAAGAAGAAAGATAACCGCAAAAACGGCGACGCACATTAAAATGCCTTGGACAGAAACGGAGAGATTGTAGCTGACCGCTCCTTTTAGAATGTTCAGAAACACAAGCTCTGATAGCTTTGAGAGAATTATTCCGGCAACAAGTCCTGCCGATATGGAGATTAGAGCAATAAAAAGGGTTTCCCAGAAAAGTACCTTGCTCAGGTTTTTCTTATCCATACCGAGAATGTTATAAAGTCCGAATTCTTTCTTGCGCCGTTTGATGAGAAATGAGTTTGTGTAAAAAAGGAAGATGCAGGAGAATATGGCTACTACCCATGAGCCGAGACCGAGCATTTCACGGATAGTTGAATAGCCGTCCGTTGTTTCAAGGCTCTCGGTGAACTGTAAATACAGAATGATATAGTACATCATTACCATTCCGATACAGGTCAGGATATACGGAAGATACATCTTCCTGTTCTTGCGTATGCCGTCAAATGCGAGCTTGGGGTAAAAACCGGTCTTCATTTCTGTTCACCGCCCGTCGCAAGTAATGTCAGAGTGTCGGATATCTTCTGATAAAGCTGTTCGTCCGTGTCGGCGCCTCTGTAAATCTGGTGGAAAACCTCACCGTCCTTGATGAAAAGGATGCGGTTTGCGGAGCTTGCCGCCTTGACCGAGTGGGTAACCATAACGATTGTCTGTCCCGTCGAATTGATATCGCCGAAAAGGTGAAGAAGCTCGTCGGTCGATTTTGAATCGAGAGCGCCTGTCGGCTCATCGGCAAGGATCAGCTTCGGACTTGTGATTATCGCCCTTGCGACTGCGGCTCTCTGCTTCTGACCGCCCGAAACCTCATAAGGATATTTCTTGAGAATGTTCTGAATACCGAGCCTTGAAGCTACGGCTTCGAGCTTGCCGTTCATCTCCTTATAGCTCTTGCCGGCAAGGACAAGGGGAAGATAGATGTTATCCTCGATGGTGAATGTATCAAGCAGATTGAAATCCTGAAAAACGAAGCCGAGATTGTCACGGCGGAACGAGGCAACGGCGGATTCCTTGATATTTGAAAGATCGTTGCCGTCGAGAATGACGCTGCCGTTAGTCGGCTTGTCGAGGGCGGCGAGAATGTTCAGCAGGGTGGTTTTGCCTGAACCCGATTCGCCCATTATTGCTACATATTCGCCCTGTTCAACGCTGAAATTTACGTTTCTGAGAGCTTCAACCTTGTTTCCGCCCAAACGGGTGGAATAAATTTTTTTGAGTCCTTTGACTTCCAAAATACTCATTTTTTTGACCTCCAATCAAATTTTCTGCCGTAAGTATAACAGAAAAAAGGAGTGCCTCTCCATAGATTTGTCTTACAAAATGCCGCCTAAAACTTACAGTTTTGTAAGATTTGAGCTAAATAAAGGTAAACGCTGTACCGAGCTTGATATTTTACATCGGTACAGCGTTATGATTATTTAATTTTCGCTGACTGCGGAACTATGTCGGGATAGAGAAGATCGTGGATGTATTTTGTTTCTTCCTCCCAGTTGAGGATAAGGACCTCTTTGCCGTCACGGGTTGAAAGCGGATAGGGAACATGAGGGATTATGTCCTCATGCACACCCATCGTCAGATACTTGGGAGCCTTTGCAATCTGAGCAAGAAGCTCTGTTTTTGAGAAATTGGTTGTAACGAGGGGAAGAATTTCGTCCATAAGATTGACAAGAGTTACCGCCGAGGAACGCTTGAGCTTGCTTGCAATGGCATTGAGAACGGCTCTCTGTCTGCCTGTACGCATACGGTCGGAGTCGATCGAACGAAGTCTTGAATATGCGACAGCATCTGCTCCGTTAAGCTCGTATGATCCCGCCGAGCTTATTCCGAGGACTGCCTGAGCCTCAGCCGCCGTCAGCTCGACCGTAATGCCGCCGAGGATGTTGATGATCTGTTCAAATCCCGAAATATCGACCGTCACATACTTGTCAACTCTGATCTTATAGTTCTGCTGAACGGTATCGACAAGCATTGCTGCGCCGCCGTAAGCGTGGGCGGTGTTAAGTCGCTTGTTGCCGTGGCCGGGAATTGCAACGTAAGCCGCACGGGAAAGCGAAACCATATTGATAACTCCGTTTATCGTGTTGACGGAAATAAGGATCATGGAGTCCGAACGGGGAAGATATGCGCCGTTGAACATAACGACCTCCTCGTCACCGTAGTCAACACCGACAAGCAGAATGTTGAGAACTCTGTCATCGTACCACATAACGCTGTTGTCAAGGTTTGCTCTGATATCGGCGTCGGCGTTTGCCTGATCGTCAAAAGCAAGATTTTCCTGATTGTCAAGGTCGGGATTTGCAGTTCCCTCGGAATCTCCGTAATGGAGCTTGTTGAGATAGGAGTTTACAAAAATTCCCGCTCCTCCTACAAGTATTGCAAAGACGAGGACTATCGCAATCAGCACACGAAGTCCCTTGCGCTTCTTTTTCTTTTCCTTTTTAAGATCCGAAGCGGTCAACTTATAGTTGTCGTTTTCAGGATCAATAACCTGATATTTATTTTCGTCCATTTATATCCCTCCGAAAATAGTTTGTTTCATTATAAACTATTTAAAAAAGAAAATCAAATATTATTGCACATTTTGTTTATAAAGGTTATAATAATATTCTGAGAAAACAAACCGAAATGTGTCCGAGTTTGTCATACGGCTCATCGGCACGGCGGAAAGGAACGGTTATTTTAGAAATGGAAGATTTGAAAAAGATGATTTTCGAGCTTTCCGAAGCCAACGGAACTCCCGGCGAGGAAAACGAGATTTCGGATATTATAGAGAAATATGTTTCCGGGTTTGCCGAGGTGAAAAAGGATAAATTCGGAAATGTCACGGCGGATATGCCGGCAGGTGAGAAAACGGTTCTTCTTGACGCTCATATGGACAGAATCGGAATGATCGTCACACATATCGAGGACGGCGGCTTTCTCCGTGTTGCAAAATGCGGAGGAATGGACGCAAGGGTGCTTGCCGCCCAGGATGTGACCGTATGGGGAAAACAGCCTGTTTACGGAGTTGTTACCTCAACTCCGCCGCATCTTTCAACGGCGGAGGACGCCAAGAAAGCCAAGGATTTTGACGATATACTGATCGACACGGGACTTGAAAAGTCGGAAGCGGAAAAGCTGATCTCTCAGGGCGACAGGATTACGGTCAAATGTCCTCATGGCGAGCTTATCAACGGCAGAATTTTCGGAGCGGCTCTCGATGACAGAGCAGGCTGTGCCGTCATTATCAGGGCGGCTCAGCTCGTTGCCGAAAGCAAGGACAGACCGAGCGTAAAGCTTCTCTTTTCGGGACAGGAGGAAACGGGCGGTGACGGAGCGGTCACGGGCAGCTATAATCTTGATGCGGACGAGTGTATCAGCGTTGACGTCAGCTTTGCCGACGCACCCGACGCTCCGAGTGATAAATGCGGAAAGCTCGGCAAAGGTCCGATGATCGGAATTGCACCCGTTCTTAACTATAAGCTCAGCCAAAGGCTCAAGACCTTAGCCGAGGAGAAAAACATTCCGTATCAGCTTGAGCTGATGGGCGATTCAACGGGCACAAATGCCGACCATATTGCAATATCAAAAGGCGGAATAAAAACGGGACTTGTTTCTGTACCGCAGAGAAATATGCACACGGGTGTTGAAGTGATATCGGTCAGCGATGTTGAAAACTCGGCGAAGCTCATTGCCGAATACATTCTCGGGGGTGGTCTTGATGCTTGAGCTTATCAGAAAGCTGTCACTTCTCAACGGCACTTCGGGCAGAGAGGACGCCGTCAGAGATTACATTATAAATGAAATTAAGGATTATGCCGAAAGCTATGAGGTCGATCCGCTCGGCAATCTGATTGTGTTCAAAAAGGGAAAGGAAGTTCCCAAGAATAAGGTTATGCTTGACGCTCACATGGACGAGGTCGGTTTTATGATAACCAACGTCAATTCCGACGGAACTCTCGGCTTTGAGAGTATCGGCGGAATTGACCGGCGTGTTATGCTCGGCAGAGCCGTGACGGTGGGTGGCGGAAGGATCAACGGCGTTATCGGAATTAAGCCGATCCATTTAACCAAGGGTGACAAGCTTGCAATGCCCGAAAAGATGTATATTGATATCGGAGCGGATACAGCCGATGAAGCGAAAAATCTTGTTTCGCTCGGTGACTGCGCTTATTTCAATTCGAATTTTGAGGAGTTCGGCAACGGCTTTATCAAGGGAAAGGCTCTTGACGACCGTGCAGGCTGTGCAATACTTATAAATATGATAAAATCCGAGCTTCCGTATGATATGTATTTCAACTTTGCAACAGGCGAAGAGGTCGGCTTAGGCTCGGCGGGAACGGCGGCTTACAGGGTGAATCCCGACTATGCGATCGTCGTTGAGACCACGACGGCGGCAGACCTTGCCGATCTGCCCGAAAACAAAAAGGTATGCAAGCTCGGCGAGGGTGCGGTCATTTCCTTTATGGACAGGCGGACGATCTATTCGAGAGAGCTTTTTGACAGAGCCTTTGAGCTTGCAAAAGAGAAGTCGATCAAGGCTCAGGTTAAGTCGGCAGTTGCAGGCGGAAATAATGCCGGAGTTATCCACAAGACGGCGGGCGGTATAAAAACTCTGACCGTTTCAATGCCGTGCAGATATCTTCATTCCCCGTCCTGCATTTTAAAGCTTGATGATATAACAGAAAGCGAACGGATTATCCGTGCGCTTGCCGAGGATTTTGCCGATGCTTAAAGCTGTTGAAAAGAACGATAAAGATTTTACGGATTTCTGCCGCCGTGATGTTTTCGGCACAAGGATAGCCTGTCTATACAACTGCTATTCTACGGATTACGACTTTGTGAAATTCTGGGCTCAGACCGATGAAAACGGAAAAATTATCTCCGCTCTCAGCCGAATTGACGGAGATGTCACGGTAAGCTCCGACTGTGAAAATGCTGAGGAAATTTTTGAATTTCTGAACGTTGTCGGCTTCCGCACGATTCAATGCGAAAAACGGCTTGCCGAGCAAGTGGGCGCAGAAGCTTCGATCGAGGGATATGTTGTTGAATATGTGAAAAATAACAATGAAATTGCAAAAATTCAGGCGGATAAAGAGTTCCGTCCGAAAGAAATTTATGGTATAATCAAAGCGGCGGGACTTGTCGGAGTGGGCGATTATTTGCCGTGGCTGTCCGATACGACCTTCAGAGTGAACAGGGGAGTTACCTCTGCTCTGACCGCTCAGGTGAACGGCGAAACCGCCGCCTGTGCGATGAAGCTGTTTACAACGGACTGCGCCGTGCTTCTGGGAGCTGTTGCGACAAAACCCGAATACAGGGGCAGAGGTCTTGCAGGTGCGCTTGTAACCCTCCTTGCCGAGAGCGAAAAGGATAAAAGAACGGAGCTTCTCTGCAAAAACGACAGCATAGTCGAGTTTTACAAATCAATCGGATTTAAGGTTAAAAACGAATGGAGTATTATAATAAATGAACAGTGAATTTTTTGATATCAGCGACAAGGTACAGTCTGCGGCGGACATGGCATTGGAAAAAATCAAGCCGTGCTTTGCCGAGACCGATGAAATAACGGAATACAATCAGCAGAAGGTGCTTTCCGCTTTTATAAAAAACGGAGTCAGCGAGGCTATGTTTGCCGAAAGCACAGGCTACGGCTACGGCGACAGGGGACGTGAGGTTATCGACCTTGTTGCGGCGGATATTTTCGGAGCCGAGGATGCTCTTGTCCGTCACAATTTCACCTGCGGAACGCATACTCTGGCGGTCGCTCTGTTCGGTATGCTCCGACCGGGCGACGTGATGCTCTGCGTCACGGGACTTCCATACGATACCATTCATTCGGTTATCGGAATTGACGGCAAGGGTGACGGATCGCTTGCCGATTACGGAATTGAATACAAGCAGGTCGATCTCAGGGACGGCAAACCCGACTATGACGAAATAGCCGTTAGGGTTAAGGCTGAACAGCCGAAGCTTGTCTACATTCAGCGTTCGAGGGGTTATTCTCTCAGACCGAGCCTTTCCTGCGAGGAGATAGAAAGAATAATAAAGGTCGTTAAGGAAAACAGCAATGCCGACGTAATGGTCGATAACTGCTACGGTGAGTTTACTCAGAAAATTGAGCCTACTCAGGTCGGAGCTGATATAATCGCAGGCTCGCTTATCAAAAATGCGGGCGGTGGAATTGCCAAAACGGGAGGCTACATAGCAGGAAGGGCGGATCTTGTCGAAAAGATATCCTACCGCCTGACTACACCCGGTCTCGGCAGGGAGGTCGGTGCAACTCTCGGTCATTCGAGAGAATTGTTTATGGGACTTTTCTTCGCTCCGCATACGGTGGGCGAGGCTGTTAAGTCGGCACGCTTTGCGGCGGCTTTGTTTGAAGAATTCGGCTTCGGTACAACGCCGAAAAGCACGGACGGCAGATTTGACATCGTTCAGAGCGTCATGCTCCGCAACGAGGAAAACCTGATCGCTTTCTGTCAGGGTATGCAGAAAGGCGCACCGATTGATTCGTTTGTAACTCCCGAACCGTGGGATATGCCCGGCTATGACAGCAAGGTCATAATGTCCGCAGGAGCTTTCACGGGCGGAGCTTCGATTGAGCTTTCCGCAGACGCTCCGCTCAGAGAGCCGTTTGCCGTTTATATGCAGGGCGGTCTGAATTTCCACAGCGCAAAGATCGGAATTATGCTTGCCGCCGAGGAAATGGCAAAAAGGGGACTGATATAATTGAAATATGACGGAATATTTCCCGAAACTCTTGCGCTGATGGCGCAGAACAGGTTTGAAAACAGCAAAAGCTTTTATGAGGAACACAAGCAGGAGCTGAAGGACGGATTTACCGTTCCGCTTCGTCAGATTGCAATGGCACTCGGTAGCAAGGTGTTTGCACTCGACGATATGATAGTGACCGATCCCGTGAGAATGGTTTCAAGGATCAGGAGGGACAACCGCTACACAAAGGACAAGTCTCTTTACCGTGACCACCTTTGGGTTATGTTTATGAGAAACAAGCACGAATGGATGAATTATCCGTGTATGTGGTTTGAGGTCAATCAGGACTGCTGGGGTTACGGAGTGGGAACGTATTATGCCGACGCTCAGTTTCTTGAATTATACAGAAAGGCTCTGCTTGAACGGCCGAAGGAATTTCTTGACGCAGTTCACCGTGCCGAGAATACGGGAGCCGAATGCCTTAATATATATTATAAGAAAAAGAAACCCGGCAATCCGACTGCGGAGATTGAGCCGTATTACAATATAAAATCATTGGGATATATGAAGATCAGAACGGACTTCAAAACACTTGAGAGTGAAAAAGTTATTGATGAGGTCGGCAGGGCTTTTGATGAATTTGCCGGACTTTATCTTTTCCTTAAATCAGTTGCAGACGAAAGGACGATGTTAAAATGAGCTTCAAGGGATTTAAAAGCGGAACGGATATCCGAGGCTTCGGAGCGGAGCAGTTCAGCGGCGAGGAGCTTTATCTCAGCGACGCCTTTGTCGGCGCAGTTGCGGAAAGCTTTGCGAAATGGCTGAGCGGCAGGACAGGAAAGCGGACAGATGAAATTTCCGTTTCTGTCGGACGTGATTCCCGTGTTTCGGGACCGAGAATTATGGCGGCGGCTGTAACTGCGCTTACGGCAAACGGAGTAAAGGTCTTTAACTGCGGACTTTCCTCAACTCCCGCAATGTTTATGTCAACGCTCGACCTCAAATGTGACGGAGCTATTCAGATCACGGCAAGTCATCATCCGTGGGAGAGAAACGGACTGAAATTTTTCACTCCCGACGGCGGACTTGAGGGCGAGGATATCGCCGTGCTTCTCTCCGATGCGGAAAAGATTTACGGCAGGGAATATAAAGCCGTGATGTCGCTTTGCGTTGATACGGATTATATGAAAATCTACTGCTCGCATCTGCGTGAAATGATAAAAAAGGGCGTAAACGCCGAGAAATACGACAAGCCGCTTTCAGGCTTCAAGATCATTGTTGACGCAGGAAACGGAGTCGGCGGATTTTACGCAACCGATGTGCTTGCACCCCTCGGCGCGGATATTGAGGGCAGTCAGTTCCTTGATCCGGACGGAATGTTCCCCAATCATATTCCGAATCCCGAAAATGCGGAAGCTATGGACTCCGTATCCAAGGCGACGGTTGAAAGCAAAGCCGATCTCGGAATAATTTTCGATACCGATGTTGACCGTGCAGGCTGTGTAGATTCCGACGGAGAGGAGATCAACCGCAACCGTCTTGTTGCCCTTGCATCATATATTGCGCTTGAGGGACATGACGGCGGAGTGATTGTCACCGACTCGGTAACCTCGGACGGTCTCAGGGAATACATAGAATATCTCGGCGGAGAGCATTACCGCTTCAAGAGGGGATACAGAAACGTTATCAACAAGCAGATCGAACTGAACAAAAACGGAAAATTCTGCCCTCTTGCAATGGAGACCTCAGGTCATGCGGCTTTCAAGGAGAATTACTACCTTGACGACGGCGCTTACCTTATGACGAAAATAGTCATTATGCTTGCCCGTGATAAGTCGGGAGATGCGATCAAGAAAATCCTTGCTTCTCTCAAACAGCCTGCCGAGGCTAAGGAGCTTCGCTTTGCAATAAACTGTGAGGATTTCAGAGCCTACGGTGAAAAGGTGATTGCCGAGCTTGAAAAGCACTATGCCGATAAGAACGGCTGGACTATTGCCGACGACAACCGTGAGGGCTTGAGAATATCTGCGGATAAGGATAACGGAAACGGCTGGCTGCTTCTTCGTCTCAGCGTTCATGATCCCGTTATGCCGTTTAATATGGAAAGCAACGAGGAAGGCGGAGTTAAGAAAATCGCCGCCGATTTCTACGAGTTTATAAAAAATTTCGACAAGCTCAATATTGAGCCTATCGAAAAATTTATCGGTATAAAATAATCAAAACAAAACCGCAAAACGATCGGTAAATCCTTTCGCTTTGCGGTTTTTCGGATCTCTTATTCCATCGTTGTACCGACTTCAAGCTCTTTCCTGTCTCTGAAAAGCATTGAGATGCACCAAATGCCGGCGAGAGCAACGATCGTGAAAATAATTCGGCTGACGATTGCGTCCTGACCGCCGAAAATCCAACCCACGATGTCGAACTTGAAAAGTCCGATCGAGCCCCAGTTGATAGCTCCGATGATGACCAGTATCAATGAGATCTTATCAATCATATTTTCATCTCCTAATTGTTTCTCGTTCTTATTATTTCTGTATTTTGTTTTATTATTCGCAAGTTTACATCACTTTTATTTAATTTGTAAAAATATTTCAAAATATATTCTGATTTATATTTAAAATATAACAAAAACATAAAATTTGTATTGACTATACACAATAATAATGCTATAATCAGCATAACCGGTATACTCTTAATTTAAGGAGGAGTTTAAATGAATAAAGTCCATCGAGTGGGCAAAAAAACGTTGTCCGTCATACTGGCGCTTACGTTTGTGCTCACAACCCTTGTCTGTTTTGACATCGGAGCATTGTTCGGCTCTGCCGTCGATACATCTTCGGCGATCACAGTAACCGACAACAGTATTCCGAACGTGTATTTCTATGCACCTGAACAAGTTTATCTTGAGCCGTCCTTAACAGGATACACAGCTCAGGGTAAGTACAATTACCAGTGGTTTGTTGACTCGACGGTTGATTCATCTACAAACCTTG
>JAEDFL010000058.1 GCA_016292785.1 Clostridiaceae bacterium
ATTTAAGTAAGGCTTGTATCGGTGAAAATCCAATACAAGCCTTGATGCTTTATTTATGTTTCTTTTATTCTTCGATCAGTGTGCCGGTCATAAAATCAGTCGTAACAGACTGTTCTGCCGGTAAACATCTTGACGATGAAGTGACCAAAAAGCTCTGCATTTTTCTCGAAGAACCCGAGGAAGTTGATCTTGTTGATAAGCTTAGCTGCATCCGTGTCCCCTGCGTCTTTATAATTCATAGCGTCACGAACTGTGAATGCATCGTACCATCTCTGACTTCTTGTCTGATAAGTTGAGGTATCATCCTCATCAATATCAATTATGCGGTAGCCGTACTGGGTTGAGTAAGCATCGCCGTTAAAGCGTGTCGAAAGGGAGGTTGTGATATTTATTCCCTCATAATTTACGCTGAAGCTGTTTGTATGGTCATGGCCGAAGAACATTCCGAGAACGTCTCCCCTCTCAACCATTGCATCAACCTGACCGTGATTGTAATATCCGGGACAAGGCGTTTCGTGAAGCGTGCCATGATTCTCAACATTCGGATCAAACATATAATACTCATTTTCGGTATAAATCCGCTTGTAGGCATATGCTCTCTTTGATTGAATCTGCTTTAGAGCGTCATAAACTTCTGGAACGACAATGTGCTGAAATGCGAGCGAATAAATCTTCTCGCCGCAGATTCTTTCATACTCCTCGGACTTTGCCTTATACCATTCAACCTGATCCTCAAGAACATTTGAATAATGTCCCTCTGAATCATAGTCGCCCGAATCAAACATCCAAAGGTTAAACATCATCTTTCCATCCTCTTTGGAATAGATCGGAACATTATATGTACCGCAGCCGGAAAGCTGAGCTCCGTCGTCAATCGAAATCGAGCAGGAATATCTGTTGTAAAGTGCCATCAGATCCTCACGGGAAATGATTCCCGACTCCGAATCGTGGTTTCCGAATACAACCGCAACGGGAACGTCCTTTTCCTCGAAAACGCTCATAATGCGATCAACAAACCACTCGGTTTCCTCAACGGTACCGACCTTGAAAACATCACCCGTAATAACAATAATATCCGGCTGTTCCTTGTTGATTGCGTCTGCGATAAGCCACAGAGAGTCGTCAATATTGTCGTAGCTGAGGTGAGTATCCGTTATGTGCATTATTCTGAAATTGCCGTTTTCGTCAAAATAAAGAGGAGCTGTCGTCAGCGAATCATCAACTGCAAAAGCGGAAGATGCTAAGCTGAAGACAAAAATTAAAGACATAAATAATGAAATAAAAACATTAAGCTTGGTTTTCATTGTGTTCCTCCTCAATCTGCATTAACAAGCCATTCATGCTCCTTAGCATAGAAACGGGTTGTTTTGTACCACGGATCACCGTCAATGTGGCGGATCATCCAGACATAGTACATCGTGTAACCGGGAGCGGTAACCTGCTGATGGTCGTTGCCGTCGGTAATTGTGCAGAATGAACCGTCCGTGCTTTTGTAAACATCGTCACCGTTAAAGCAAGCGCCGAAGCCCTGCGGCGGATCGAACTGATAGTAGTAAACCTCAGGCTGAGGGTGGTGATGCGGCGGATAGCTTGACCATCTGCCGGGCTGATTAAAGACCTCGCCCATAACCATATTTGAATAAGGCGCATTGTCATAGTCAAACATGGTTGAACAAATGCGGTAGCCTGTACCCTCCCACTGTCCTTTGCCGAAATGCTGATAAAGGCAATCCTCGGGCTTATAAAAAACAGGCTCAAATTCTCTCTCGTTGTCTGTCTGCTGAACAATAAATTCGCTGTCTGCAAGAGCTGTCGCCTCAATCCTTGTACCCTTGCAAACGTGAAGACAGTAAGGCGTTTTCTCAAAAGGATTTTTTCGCTTCATATTCTCCGTTTTACCGTTCCAGCTTATGTTGATATCGCCCTTGAGGATAAGGACAGCCGTTTCGTTTTCGGGATCGCAAAGTTCAAACCTCTCCCCTTTTAACAGCCTTTTGACAAAGATATTCATCTTCATATCAGCATTTTTGCCGTTCATCTGACAAAGAATTTTTTCATTATTCTCGTTAAATGAAGGATTTTCAAGCATGATAATTCCTCCCTGTAATATTTTTACTAATACATTATAACACATATTACCGCAAATTCAAGTCATCGGTCAACTATTCTCTTGACTTATCAAAATTCTGAATTGCAAATAAAAGTAATCATTTTTTTAAAAACAAAATAAAAACGGTGTAACCCCGAAAAGGGTTGCACCGTTCGATTTTATATAAGTATAAACTTTTACCAAAGATCGCTCGTTGTGATGATCTCTCTGTCGTCCCTGCCGCCGTTAAGCTGTGGGAAATACGAAGCAAAGCGGTAACGGGGTTTACAGTTAAATTCCAGCTTGATAAGAGGAATGTTGAGTATCGGATCGGGATTTTTCTCAGGAAGATCATAAAGGAAGATGCGGTCGCCCTTCTTTTCAAATTTGATCGGTGTTCCGTCGATAAAAGAGATTTTCTCAGGGGTGTCAAACAATCCGCTGAGCACCATTTTTCCGTTATACGGCGCCCATATCTTGTTCCACATATAGATTGTATTGCCCTTGGACGACGGACGTGAAACACCGTTGAGCTGATATTCGTTTCCGTAGGTCTTGTTCAACATTCCGTAAACAGCCTCACCGTTAACCTTGAGCCATTCACCGACCTTTTTAAGCGGATCTATAACCTCATAAGGAACTGAGCCGTCCGGTTTCGGACCGACGTTAAGAAGGAGGTTGCCTCCCCTCTCACAGCAGGTCTGAAGCATTGCTACAATCCTCTGCGGCGTATAACTGTAAGGCAGAGCCTGATCGGAATCAACATAACCCCAACTGATACCGTTGAAGGTCATACATGCCTCCCAGTCATGCTCAGACGGAGTGATATGCTCCTCGGGTGTGCCGAAGTCCTCGTCAAGTCTGCTTCTGTCGTTGATGATTATATCAGGCTGAAGACTTCTGAGGAACTGATTGCGCTCAAGCGAATCCCAGCCCTCCCACGACTCCATCGGCGAAGGAACGTCATACCAGAGAATATCAATTTTTCCGTACTGAGTCAGAAGCTCAGTGTTGATATCCTTTAAATACTGTGTGTAACGTCTTCTCGCCTCGGTATCATAGGCGCAGATACCGCTGTCGGGATGATGCCATTCCATACAGGTTGAATAAAAACCGATCTTGAGATCAAACTCACGGCAAGCGTCAACAAATTCCCTGACAATATCCCTGTGAGGGCCGTAATTGACAGAGTTGTAGGGATTTACCTTGGAATCCCAAAGGCTGAAGCCCTCGTGATGACGGGTTGTCAACACCATATATTTGCAGCCCGCTTCTTTGGCAAGCTTTGCCCACTCACGGCAGCAGCCCTCTTTCGGACTAAATGTCTCCGCAAGCTTTTCATACTCCTGCGGCGGCACATTTTCACACGCCATAACCCATTCGTTTCTGCCGACCTGTGAAAACAGTCCGTAGTGAATAAACATACCGAATCTTGCTTCACGCCACCATTTCATACGCTCGTCACGTGATGCGGCGATCTGTTCTTCATATTGAGGTTTTGAAAGCATAATAAAACTCCAATCAAACAAAAAAATTTTCAAACATAGTTTAATGCATTTTTCTCTTTTTGTCAATTAGCACAATACATATAAAATAATAAAAAAACAAGTCAATTCGACAAAATATTTTTTCATATCAAATAAGTGTTGACACATAAATTTAATTGTGATATAATCGGCAAAGTTTGAGGGAGTAGATGGCTCTTAATCGAGTGGCAAGTCAACAGACTGACGCATTGGCGTCTGGCTTGTCTTAAATAGCGAGACTCAGGCGTGGCTCTGCCGTGCCTGTTTATTTTCAGGCACAGGCGTGTCTGATTTTTTTTATTTTCGGAGGTAAAAAATATGGGTTTGCTTGAATTATTTATACTTGCCGTCGGTCTGTCAATGGACGCATTCGCCGTATCGGTATGCAAAGGTCTTTCAACAAAGAAGCTCAAAGTAAAAAACTATATTATTGTCGGCGTATGGTTCGGCGGTTTTCAGGCGTTGATGCCTGCAATCGGTTATTTCCTCGGCACAAGATTTGAAAAATACATAACGAACATTGACCATTGGATAGCCTTTGTGCTCCTTCTTTTAATCGGAGGAAATATGATCCGTGAGGCTCTTTCTAAAGAAGAAGAAACTGCAAACGACTCCTTCTCGTTTAAGACGATGATAGTCCTTGCTGTCGCAACAAGCATTGACGCACTGGCTGTCGGAATTACCTTCGGTCTGCTCCCCGATGTCAATATTGTTGCCGCCGTATCATTTATCGGTGTCATAACCTTTATTCTTTCCGCCTTAGGTCTTAAAATCGGAAACATCTTCGGTCTGAAATATAAAAGCAAGGCTGAGCTTGCAGGCGGAGTTATTCTCCTTCTTATCGGAACGAAGATCCTGCTTGAGCATCTCGGAGTAATAAAATTCTGAATTAAAAAGTAAAAAAATAATGCAAATAATTGTTGACAAGTTGATATATCTTTGGTATAATTCATCAAGTAAACAATATATTGCACGGGGGCGTAGCTCAGCTGGGAGAGCGCTTGAATGGCATTCAAGAGGTCATCGGTTCGATCCCGACCGTCTCCACCAAAAACGACAAGCTTTATCAGAAGCTTGTCGTTTTTACTTTTTACCTATTCACTTTTCACTATTCCCTACCGTCGATTTTGAAAAGAAATGAGATATACAACCAACAACAGAGGAACGATATTTTTTCATTTCCCTGATTTTTTATTATTACTGATTTTTTGGAAACGACAGGGTAAACACTGCGCCTCTGTCACTCTTACAGAAATGTCCGTCAGGCAGTTCGTTTCGATTCTGTCCCGTCAGCGTACAGCCCATGTATTCCGCCGCACTCTTGGCGGTTGATAGTCCGAGTCCCGAATGACCGGTTTCTCCAACATAATAGCGAACAAAGAGGTATTTTTTATCGTCCTCACTCAGTCCCTTTCCGTCGTCGGAGACGCATACGCAAGCTTCCTCATCAGTCTCAAAAACGCAGACCTCAACCGTGCTTTCGGCATATCTTATCGCATTGGAAAGAAGATTCCTGACAATGGTGTAAAGCAGGTCTATATCTGCAGAAACCGTAGTATCCTCGTTCTCAAAAATGCATTTTATAGTTACATGATTTTGCATAGCATAACCCTCAATTCGGGTTGCTTCATCACGAAGAAAGTCCGAAAGTAAAATTGGTACAGTATCAATCTGCCTGTTAAGCGCATCAAGCTCGGATAGAATGAGCATTTTTTCAACAACCTCGGTTAAGCGTTGGCTCTCCTTGATTATAACATCTGCCGCATCTTCGGTGTTGTCAAGAACACCGTATTTAATCGCTTCTGCATATCCCCTGATCGACATCAGAGGCGTTCTGAGGTCGTGCGAGAGATTTTGAATTGAAATCGTATATGCGTCATTGTACGCTTTAAGTCTTGCCAGCATTTCGTTTATGCTGACAGTCAATGTGTCAAGCTCGGAGGAGGTCGCCTTGACCGTGACAGGAGTAAAATCGCCGTCGCCTATCTTCTCCATATGATCGCTGAGCTGTTTTATCGGCTTTGAAATATTAACCGATATAATATGCGAGGCAAGAACAAAGCCCATAACGGAAAGTGCGACAATCACCAGCAGAGCTTTGTTGCTCCACATAACAGAGTTAAAAAGACTTTTGAGCGAGGCATACATATATACGGTGTTTTCGGAATTATCGTCAAGACGAACAGGCAGAAAAATCAGAACATCGCCGTCCGTTTTGAACATAATAAAATCGTCATAAACATAATCCGGTTCTGCTTTCAGGCAGGATTCTACCAGCTCTATTTCTTCATTCCTGATGTCATCAACAGAACGTACAACAGACCCTGTGCTGTTAACAACGATCATGTTCGATCTGTACGAAACGTTTCTGCGAACTATTTCATCGGTATATATTTTAAAGGCGGCAGTCTCCCTGTCATTCTCCTCTGTGTCAAGCTCTGACAGCTGATAAACAACGGAAGAAATTGAATTAAGCTCCCTGAGCATATTTGTATAAAGCATAAGGAGCATTACAAGATTAAAGAAAATAACGATAACCAAATTGATTGCGGAAACTGTTATAAGCATCGGATGAAGGACATTCTGCCTGACCGTTTTCTGCTTCTTCTTTCCGTGTCCCTTACGTTCAAGCTTTCTGAGCTGTGCAGGTTTTTTGAATTCATCTGTCATATCGGTTAACCTATCCTGAATCCGAAACCTCTGACGGTTTCAATTTTAACCGACGAGCCGCAGTCATTCAACTTTTTGCGGAGTCTTTTCATTGCGTCATCGGTTGCTCTTGTATCGACCTCGGAGGAATTGAAATCCCATATCTCCCTGAGCAGCTCGTCACGGGAAACCGCACGGCTGTTGTTTTTTGCAAGATATGTCAGAAGATTATACTCGTTCGGAGTGAGCTCGACGGGTTTGCCCTCTCTGCTGACCTCACGTCGAGCCGTGTCAATCTTCAAATCTCCGCAAACGATCGTACCGCTTTCGAATTTTTTCGGTGTCATCATTTCCATTCTTCTGAAAATCGCCTGCGCCCTTGCGACAAGCTCAATCGGAGAAAACGGCTTTGCCATGTAGTCGTCACAGCCAATGGTAATTCCGGCAACCCTCTCGATCTCCGAACCCTTTGCCGAAACAATTATAATAGGCACGCTGCTTTCGCTCCTGAGCTTAGCACACAGGGAAAGTCCGTCCGTTCCGGGCATCATAATGTCAAGAATAATCAGATCCGCAGGCTCGTCGGTAAATTTATCATAAAGCAGATCACCGTTCTCAAAGGTCGTCACTGTAAATCCGCTTTTTTCAAGGAAGGCCTTTTCAAGCTCCCTGATGTTTGCGTCATCTTCTGCAATGTATATCGTCTTATTCGTAGGATTACTTCCTTTCGCCGTTTTTTATTTATTATAGCTGATTAAAATATAAAAGTAAAGAAAACATTTTGCCACGAAATTGCCACCTTTACACCTTTGAATTGACAAAAGCTATTACTGTATAATATTACTGAAAAGAAAATTCAAAGGAGGTTGACGAGATGGAACAGACGGTAAAACTGACTGCCGACACGAAACCCGACGAGGAACACGTTGTTAAAATGTGGACGCCTTTCGACATAAAGGTTGATGAAAGCTACGAATATATTCCTAAGAACCAAGCCTTTATCCGTTTTTCCAACGGACTTAAAGCCTTTGCCGTGCGTGCTCTTTACTTATTAACCAAGCTTGTTTTCGGACTTGAAATCGAGGGCAGAGAAAATCTTGAAAAGCTAAAGGACAAAGGCTACATTACCGTTTGCAACCATGTCAATTTTCTCGACTGCGGAATGATAGCAGTTGCACTTAACAGAAGCGATATAGTATTCACTACAATCAAGGAAAACTTTGAAATACCTCTTGTTCGGCACATTATCAAAGCCCTCGGAGCAATACCAATTCCGACCGGAATAAAAGCGATGCAAAAATTTTCCGAAGCGGTTGAAACACTGCTGGAAAAAGGTCAGTCGGTTCATTTCTATCCTGAGGGCGTAATGATTCCCTACTACAACGGACTGCGAGGCTTTCGCAAGGGTGCCTTTTACTACGCCGTCAGAAGTGATGTTCCTGTTGTTCCGCTGGTTATCACCTACCATAAATCAACGTCAATGCTAAAGAAAAAGCCTGCTGCAAAAATACACATACTTGAGCCTGTTTACCCTGATGGCAAGCTTTCGGAAAAAGAACAGATCAAAGCGCTCAAGACAGAGGTTTTCAACTGTATGAACGACAAATTCAATTCAGTCGATTGCATAAAGGATAACACCTATGTGATTGAAAAATATCACCTCGATAAATAAACAACCCCCTATTTTCCCCCTTAATACCGGTAAAGAGCTTCACCAGACAAAAATGGTGAAGCTCTTTGTTTTGAAACAACGGCTTGTATAAAAATAATATTTTAAATTACTCCTCATAAATACACAAACTTAAATATTCGTTTCCGCACCGTTGTCGGCAGAAAACTCCAACAGCAGAGTATCAAATTGTTTAAATGTGTACTTCAAGCTGTCACCCCTCTTGATCACTATAAGTATAATAGCCTTATAACTTGATTTCTGTCAACTCTAAGCGGTGTAATAATCTTTTATCATTCCTGCAAATACACTTTGATATTTATTTTCACCCATTTGCCGTAGCCTTTTTTCGAGGTAATTCTCCCAAAGAGGAGCTTGCCTGCGTCCATAAGTCTTGAGAATATCACATTGTCGTTCCTCGGAACATAACCGATTTTTACACCGTTGTCTGTCTTTATTACAATCGCCTTGCTGTCATATTTATTGTCCGGCTCTCTGAAAAAGTCCAGCTTATCACCCTCGTTCAGGTGCTGTTCAAGCTCCTCTATCCCCTCGATGAACGACGTACCAGCAACATATGTGTCAAAAAGAAATATTTCCCTTTCAAACGGCTTCGGCATTGTAAGCTCGCCGTTCTGACTGTGGAGAAGCCCTATAAGCCCTCCGCCGCCGGATTTTATTAAATCGCCCATATCTTCACCTCAACATTTCTTCAATCACGCATTTATATACTTCAATCAGCTCATTATACTGTTCAAGCAAGTGTTCAAGCTCTTGCCTGTGCTGTTCCGTTTTTTCTTCGCTTTCAACTATCTCTTTAAGAGTATACGGATAGCTCGACTTGATTTTCTCAATGTCCTCTTTTATCGTTTTCATCAAGTCCGACAAACGTTCCCTCTCTTCGAGAAGCTGTGTCATTGCGTCCTTTGACTGCTCGGGAAGCTTTCTATCGTCAACCAGCTCGTTGATAATTTTCAACGAATTTAAATCTCCGTTTTTGTAAGCGGCGACAGCATTGTTGAAAAGCTGAATCTGCTCCTTCGAAACATCGGGATTCAAATCCGGATGCAGTCCCTTGACGATTTTACGGTAAAGCCTTTTCAGCTCGCCGCTTTCCTCCTCCGACAAGACCGGACATTTCCTGCGCTCCAGAGCCTCATTCATCTTTTCAATCTGCTCATTGAGCCGCTTCTGATAATCTTCAAACTCCTGATTAAGCGTTTCCTCAATATCGGTAATAATTACCTTTTCCTGCCTGTTCTTTTTAGCTCTGATCAAATCAATTTTACGCTTCAGGCGCAACGACTTACACTGAGCTTCATACGCTTTATATTCAATTCCGCCGAGCATCAGCATATATGAGGTTTCTATATTGCGGCAGATAACAAACTGTAATTCGTCACGCTCAAGAAGAAGCATCGACAGCTCCGTCCGCATTTTCTCAACTTCATTTTTGAGCTTTTCAAAATCCGGGAACAGGATGACATTTACCGATGAAGATATTTCCGAAGCTGTTTCAGAGTTTTCTTCTTCATCGTCCTTTAACATAATATACTCCGCCGCCCGACCTGCAAGCCGCTTTTTGATTTCCTCGTCGTCCATAAGTTTTTCACCTCACGCTAAAGTGTCAAGCTATAATTATTATAACAGCAATTTATTTCCGTTTCAATAGAAATCAAACGGCAATACCCCCTTACAGTCCGTTTTACGGTACAAAGCATTTCGGTTAAAGCCGTATCTGTTGTATAAAATAAGCTTATCCCGCCTTCGTTTAAGAAGACGGGATCATATTGAGATTCGGTTTTACGAAGTCTTACATAAGCTTTGAGTCAAGTGAGCCGTCCGAACACAGTTCAAGGTGGGCGTTTGAGCCTATTCCCTTTTGTTTGTAGCAGTCCGTTCGCTCAACGGTTTTCATATTTACGTCTTTGTTTCCGCCCAGTATGAGAACTTGTAATTTAGTCATCACAGGGAACATAAGCGGAATTATCTTTTTAGAGGAAACACAGTTCCATATTTCCGAGGCGAAGAAAGTGCAGTTAAAATAGAAATCCCAGTAATTCCACTGTTTAACTCTTTCGCTCACTTTAATAAGCTGCTTTTTTGTCAAATTCATACCGAGCCACGACTGATTTTTTAAGCCCCATTTTTCCCCGCAGTAAGTTTCAACATTGTAATACAGACCGGGGCCGTCGGAGCGGCTCAGCAGGAATGTTCCCATCGACACACCCTGATAGGGTTTGAGCGTGTAGCAACCGACAGGCATTTCGCCGTTGATATCGCTTTCAATGTAAATCCATGCGTGACCGAGACCTCTCTGCTGAGTGCAGATATACATTCTGCCGACAACTGCATCGTCTGCAAGCTCATCAAAAACCACTTCGGGAATTTCCGGCTCATCAGGGTTGTCCGGATTATCGGGGTTGTCGGGATTATCCGGATTGTCCGGATTATCGGGATTATCGGGGTTGTCCGGGTTATCGGGGTTGTCCGGGTTATCGGGGTTGTCCGGGTTATCGGGGTTGTCGGGATTGTCCGGGTTATCCGGATTGTCCGGATTATCGGGATTGTCGGGATCGTCCGGGTTTTCTTCGTCCTCGCAATACTGCTCTGAGGTGTCGGGTGTTTCAACATCCTGAGTGTAATTTTCGCCCGTCTTCTGTCCGTCCAAAATTCCGTCAACGGCAATCGTCGGAATCGAGAACACGATAAACAAAGCCGTAATGACAGCGATAATTTTTGTAAAATTCATTTTCATAAATGCCACATCCCTTTTCTTTATTCAAGTCAGGATAACGTCAAATTCTTCCTTTTGAAGAAAAAGTACGTAGCTTTATGTTTATCGAGAATCTTCCCCTGCCCGAAATTCTATTTAAGCCTCAATCCCAACTTTATAAATAATAATATCATTACAATGTTGGTTTGTCAATATATTATTAACTGAATTAGTAATAATTCTGTTAATAAATTGATTATTTTTGACATATATTGGCTTTTGTATATAAAAAGTGTTACCGAAAACCATGGAAATCG
>JAEDFL010000082.1 GCA_016292785.1 Clostridiaceae bacterium
GGCTTGCCGGCGGCGACTCAATCCGTGAGGGACTTATCCGCCGTGCGCTTGAGGATTTCAGATCAAACATTCTGTTTGGCAGAGGTCTCGGCTACAGCGGCAATAACGATGTGCATAACCCTGCAAAATTTGCGATATGCTGGTATCATTCCTCGCCGTTCCAGGTGCTCGGAAGCTTCGGACTTGTCGGCGTTGCGGCTTTCCTTTTCCAGCTTTACAACAGGATGAAGGTCGTTTGGGATAGGGTGACGGTTTTCAATCTTACCCTGTTCGTTTCCTATGCCGGACTGTTTATGATGTCGCTTGTCAATCCCGGTGAATTTTGTCCGATTCCGTACGGAATGATCGCAACACTCTTATTCATCATCTGCGACAAAAACAATATTGCGCCCGACTATCTTCCCGGCGGAAAAGAGGAAGAAATTAAAATCGAATTGCCGTGACACATAAATCTTTCGGGGAGCTGTTGCTTTGTGCGACAGTTCCTTTCATTTCCTTTATTATTATACAAATTTTTATACATTGTCTGATTTTTTTCTGAAAAGGCATTGATTTTTTTATTCTTTTGTGATAGTTTTAAATTGTCAAATCAGACAAATAATTCACAGGAGGCGTTTTTATGAAGCGTACAATCAAAAAGGCTATTGCTGTTATTTTAGCCTTTGTTCTGACCTGCGGCTTTGTCACCTGTTTTGCCGCAGAAGGAAAAGAATACTATGACTACGGAACCTATGTTCTGCTCGGCGACAGCGTTGCAAGCGGACATAACGACCTTGTGTATGTTGACTCTGAGTTCAAAAGAGTTGACGATTCCTACGGTGCTTATGTTGCCGATGATCTCGGAGTTGATTACATACCGATGGCTTGTCCCGGTTTCAGAACAATCGAGATCCGCTATATGCTTGAGGACGATTATGAGGGCGACGAATACCTTTTTCACGACGCACACGATCCCGAGGTTATGAAATCGAGAATCCCCGAATATCGCCGTGCAATTTCCGAAGCAGGACTTATCACACTTGAAGTCGGCGGCAACGATTTCGGAACAATGCTCACATGGGTTATAGCCGATATTCTGGAAAAAGAGGGCAAATGCAGTGAGTTTGTCAAAGCCGCCAGAGACCTTCTTGCGGAGAACGGACTTGCCTCCGAAAAGCTTGATAAGCTTGTTGACCTTGCCGATATGACAGACGCTATGCCCGAGCTTATCCGTGTTCTTCCGCAGGCTCTTGCCTACGGTCTGAAGCATTTCTTCGAGAACTGGAACATTATGATTGAGGATATTTATGCTCTTAATCCCGATGTTGAGCTGCTTGTTATCGGACTCTTTGAAAACAATCTTAAAAGCGAAGAGGATGTTGCCGCAAGCGAGGCGGAGGGCTTCAAGCTCACCCTTGACAGAGCTATCGTTGAAATGGCAAACAAGCCGATGAAAGAGGGCGCAGAGAAATACGGCTACACATTTGTTGACGTTACGGGCACGATCTGCGACACTTATCATCCGAACGCCGCAGGTCACCGCTTTATGGCTGACAAAATTCTTGAGGCTCTGCCGGACGCAGGCTTCCCGTTCACCGATGTTGCTCCCGGCTCGGAATATTACGATGCGATAGAATGTGCATACAGAAAGGGCATTATGACCGGCATTTCGGAAACGGAATTCAGTCCTGACGCCGCTTTGACAAAGGCGTCTCTTGCACAGGCTCTTTACAGCATTGCAGGAAATCCCGCTGTTGAAACAACGGACGCATCGTTCACCGATGTTGACAGCTCCGATCCTGCATTTGACGCAATAGTCTGGGCTTGCGACAGCGGTATTTTAGGTGCGGACAAGGGTTCATTCGCTCCCGAAAGTGAGATCAACACATTCTCCCTCGTCGGCGCATTTTTGCGCTCGGCGTTTGCGGACAGCGCAAATATTTTCAGACTTGTCAGAACGCTCAACCTTGCGTTCAATCTGATAAAGAGCTGCGGATTTTTCAACCTGGCTAAAGCACTCACAAGAGCACAGGCGGCACAGATTCTTGTAAAATTCAGCTCGTTATAATATTACTGTAAA